>CALGGR010000263.1 GCA_937915755.1 uncultured Fretibacterium sp.
GCACAGAAATTCCCCAAAGACTAAGAGAACGCAATTATGATACCCAGCTAATTGATGAGGTTATGGCTGTAGTCAGTGAGATTCTTGGTGATAGCTCATGAGGCAGAAAGTCAACAAGACCGTCCAGCCTATTCGGAGTCAGTCTGACCGTGATGCACTGGATTATTACTTCATGCACAGGAATTTACGCGACCGGGTAATGTTTGCGCTTGGGATATACACAGGACGGAGGATTTCTGACTTAGTGAGGCTGAATGTTCGAGATGTTGCGTATGTGGACAGGAAAGGCAGGCTGTGCATAGTGGAGCGATTGACGATACATGAGCAGAAGACTGGGAAATTTGCTGACCCATTACTCCATCCGCGAGTGCGGCGAATATTGAGCAAATATCTGCGACAACGCCGGAAGCACAGTGAATCGCTTGGAGCATTACTGAATGAACCGTTGCTGAAATCGCGGAAGGCACGACATGACGGGCAATACCGAATAACGAAGCGACATGCATTGAGGGTATTAGCCAATGCGGCGCGAGCTTGCGGGCTGAACTACAAGATAGGGACGCATTCCTTGAGAAAAACATTCGGATACATACAGCACCAGAACGGGACGAGCATTGAGCTGATACAGAGGATGCTGAACCACAGCTCGCCGGAAATCACGTTAGCGTACATTGGTATAACGCGTGATGACATGGACGAGGCAATATTAAGCATGGATTGAGGAGAAAACAGATGATGGACACAGATTTAATAGCGGTGGAGCGAAAACTTGACCGCGTCAAAAGGTTATTGGACGCAGAGATAATGATAGATGTACTTGCTGGGCTTTTGGTCTCGAAGGGAATAATCACAGAGTGCGAACTTGCCGGAGAGACAGCAAGAGTGAAGTCAAGCGAGAAATATGATTTTGATATACACGAAGCAGAAGAGGACATCAAGGTGTTTCGTGTAATGCGCAACACAGAGGCAGAGGAAATAGCGAGAATGCACGATCTGTTAAAGGAAGACGGCACATTGAAGACGCTCGACGAACTGCTAGCGGAAGAAAGGAGGACGCATGATGAAGCTGAGTGAAGAGCAGAGGCAGTCATTAATCACGAGTCTGTTGGGATTTGTGAGGCGGGTATCGTTTCACGGAGCAGACTCGCCGGAGGAAGCTGAATCATTGCCGATAATAGTGAGCTTGCTGCTAGGTCAGTCATGGTTGTTCAACTGTGAGGATACGGCCTCAGAGTCTCCAGAAGATGATGCGGAAACAAACGACTTGCAAGAATCGGAAAACAGCGGGTATGCGCACTTGTGTTAATGTGGTCGCAGTCGGTGTTTTATGCGTCTGAAGTAATGTCCGAGTTTACTGTTTTTGGACATTCGATTTTTTGAAGGGGCTTGACAAGATAAAGCCCGATGACTACTAAGAAAAAAGGTACTGGGACGCAAAAAATGCCTTGCGCTCGGCTCGCTGAGCCCAGAAATTGTCTAGGCACAGAAATTTTAAGTTGGCAGAGAATTGACCTTTGCCACAACTGGATTTAGAGAATAACTCTGCCAAAACGGGATTATTTCACTGCCATAGAAATTGAGGAGGCGAAATGATGGGATTCTGGAACATAGTTCAGGAAACGTTAATGATAGCTTGCGCAATTATTGGAGGGATATTTGCCGTATGTATAGGCTTTGGAGTATTGGAAGCGTTAATGTGGTGGCTATTCTTTCTATTGCAGTATCCTATGGGCTTTATGTTCTGGGTATTGGAGAAAATGCTTCCCCCAAGTAAGTCAGAGCATATTCATAGGCGTAAACCTGAACCACCGCCGCCACCGCCTTCAATGATGGATAAAAGAATGTCTGAGGAGTATGAACGATGAGCAAGTTTACACCGGGTAGATGGTGGATAGCCCCGCCAATGTTCGATGGGGATGTGATATATGCTCCGCC
>CALGGR010000264.1 GCA_937915755.1 uncultured Fretibacterium sp.
CTTCGATGAGCTTATTCTGTAGCGGAGTAACCTTCGACCAAGCACTGAAGGAGTTATACTTTCCACTAGAAGCTAACTGTTCCTTAATGTCGAGTAATCCACCTTCAGAAATCCAGCAGTGCGACAAGCTGTCGATGATAAGGACATCATAGCCTTCACATTCAGCGTCATGAATGGCCTGAATATATTTGCGTGGATCAAAGGGAGCGTTGATGTTCATGATGTCGTAGTCGCAGACAGCAGAGTACAAATCACCTGAGCCGTTTTCAGTGTCAATCATGGCTATTCTTCCACCGATACCCTGAGCTACTAGTAATGCTCCGTAAGTTTTCCCACTCCCAGCAGGTCCAGTTATAGCCAGACGTAATTTTGCCTTGCGTCTTTCTGCCTTCCTGAATACCGACATATTACGCTACCTCCTTCAAATCGCACCTGACAGAGGAACTCTGCTTCATGAACTCCTGCACAAGTTCAGGATGAGCCTTCTTTAGTGCTGTAGTATCTAGTCTTGAACTCTTAATCTCATTGAGCACTAGAATAAGATTACCGCACCTGACGGACTTAATGCCCTGCTGTCTGATTAGCTTATCAAGTACTGCCTTAGCCTCATCTGAAAGTTCTTTTGCTGCCCTCTCCATATCTCGGCTTTCACTTAGGAGTTCTATTGCATCAATGACTTCTTGATTATCCGTTGCAGGAACACTCTCATCACCTACTGCAGTATCTTTCTTGTACAGCTCGCACAGATGGGCATAACCGCAGTAGGCACAGCACCAGTCCTGAAATCTGCTTCCATGTTCTGGGGCTTCTTCACAGGATAATATTCTCTCAGCTCGTTCCTTGAGTGCCTCGTATCTTTCCTGCTCGAACTGGAAGAAGTCAATGTAACCCTGACAATCATTCTTGTTGAGGGCTACTATTGCTAGAGTGTTAATCTCATATCCACATTCTCTTAGTGCCTGCGCGTAAATTGTCAGCTGATCGGCGTACTGCGGGTGCGACTTGATCGTTCCATCACGTCTGAGAGACCTGAACGAGCGATCATTCATAGTCTTAATGTCAGCGAGGACGAGGCCACTATCCTCACGAGAGATAACGCAATCCGGGTGAGCTTCAATAGAGACGCCATTAAGGTTGATGCTGAGGCTCATTCCCTCGTTAGAGTTGATGAAAGATTGCGCTGCACATTCCAGCCCTCATTGCGTAAACAGTTGACGATGACTGGTTCAAGAACTCTACCGATTTCAAAAATTCTCTGCGATTTCTCTGAAATTATTTCTTCAGTTCCTGTTCTGGCGGATTTGTCAACTTCAATAACTTCAGGAATAATTTCAGCGGCTTTTTTGATAAAAACTTTATCGCCTATTCTCACGTCAAGCCTTTTAATTTCGTCAAAATTGCCTTCTTCCAGCATTTTTGCGAGGTGAAATCTGCGCATAAGCATAGGGAGAAGATGTGCTGTTTCCATATTAAAATTGTCGTCTGTCGGAGTAAAACCTCGTATATCCACGCCTCCGGCTCTATACCATGAAACCAACATTTCCATGTATGCAATGCCTCCGTCAAAGTTATCATACACTGGATAAACTTCTTTTCTAAATTTTTCTAAGGTTCCAGTCTCTTTTTCAACTTCATCCCATTTATTAACAACTACAATAATCCCTTTGCCAGCCTCATGCGCTTCTCCTAAAATCTTTGTGTCCTGATCTGTAACACCCTCATTAGCATCAATTAAAACTAAACATACATCT
>CALGGR010000265.1 GCA_937915755.1 uncultured Fretibacterium sp.
CAAATTAAATTTCGGAGGATTATATCATGATTTCCGGAGATACTGAACAGGCTCTGAGAGGATATTGATAGAGACACACTATTAGCTGGCAGGTTTTTATGGAAAAAGTAAAAAGTTACTTCACATTATTGAGACTCTATGATATGATACTAAAATCAAAAGTAACAATTTTATAAAGAGGGCAGTAGCATATATGGTTGGGCGAAGGTTTTGCACACTATTATTGGGAATGATGTTATTCTCAATGATGTTCTGTTCAGGAGGTTGTGGAGGAGGCAGTTCTAACTCTGTAACACAGAATCCCGGCACAAATCCTATAGTCTCGCCTGATCCCACTCCTAATCCGACCCCAATAACTTCACCTGACCCAGAACCTGAAACTCCGGTTGTTGGTCCATCTCCTACAACAAGAAGAACAGTTGAGCAAATTATAGCAGACAAAGAAGATATAATTAATAATCCTATATGGATTGAGTTAACTTCATATAATGCTATAGCTTCGACAATTTCTAGTGATCTTATCACTTTAGCAAAATCAAGACCTGAAATCACAGCAGAAAATCATCCAAGATGGAAAGGATTTATTTGTGGAGGGGGAATTGATATCTTTGACTGGATTGATGACGGTCAAATAACAGATACTCTCGATGCTGTTGAGAATTTTGTAGAATGGGGATTCAATGCAGTAAGAATTATGTGGGGATTTTACACTACGAAGTTTTTTAATGACCTTGAAGCCTCAAAAGTAAATCTTAAAGTATTAAAGTATCTCGATCGCATTTTGGAGGTAGCAATTAAGAATGATATGCATCTTGATTTCACCTTTACAAATTGGCCGGGATTTTGGAATAGCTTGTGGGGAGACTATGAAGGAAGTCCTGAAGGATATGAACCTTATAAATCTTATGGGGAGTTCGATCTTTGGGTTAATCCTGCTAGGAAAGCGCGTTGTGTAGAAATGCTTAAAATGCTAGCTAGAAGGTATAAGGATGTCCCCAACAGAAATTTCTCAATCTACATCATGTTTGAACCCGGTAATAACAGCAGATCGACAGGATTACCCGTACCTGAAGGAATAACAGACACTGTCATTGGAGAAACGTTAGAGCTTTTTGTAAAGGCCATAAGAGAAGTAGATCCTAATCGCTTGATAGTATTTGAATCAAATCCTGATACATCATATCCTGACCCATATGAATCTCGTTTTTACGAAGACGGTAAAATGGCATTGGATTGCCATCATTTAATTCAGAGTTATGTAAAGGATAAGTACAGTAATATACTATTTGAGTATAATTATTGTGTTAATCCTGTAGCATTCCATGGTATGAATGCCAATGAAAATGGTGAGAGCGGATATCAAAACGTAGATCACAATAATACAACTTCATCTGTTCCTCGACAATATCCAGTTACATTTTATGGTATTCCTCAATATAGTAATGGAGAAACGAGAGCTACAAAGATTTCAGGATTCTTACCTGATTCTACTAAAATAAGAATCCCGATAGTAAATGCATGGGGCGGTCTTATTATTATCAGGGCTGATGGAAATATCATTCATCAAGAAATCTTACCAAATGATACAGACTATTTATACAATGCAGAACGCATAGGCTTCTTAATGAGTTACTATAATAGTGAAAAGACTATAGAAGTAGAAATCCCTAATAATACTACCGAAATCGCAATATCATGCGAAAATGGAGGAGCCTATAATATAGGAGGAATTGAGATTATATATCCTGAAAATTGTGCGGTAAATAAGTGGTATTATAAAACTACATATTCTGCATTCACTGAAGGGAATCAAGACGACGCAGGTATATTCCAAAAATCAGTTCATTCAGTTCAAATTCCTATAGCATATAATGATGTTAATGAGGATGGAACTATTGATATTGAATTTGGAATTAGAGCACCTGTCGTAGAGTTAAAGTCGGATATGACATTTACAACTAATTATATGATAGGCAAATATGATACAGAACATATCAACAATAGCGGGAAGAGAATTTTCAATATTAATAATGATAATCATCTAGTACTGAGGATTGAGTGTGCAAACTTTCAGTCAATGGAATGGGGAGCAATGACAAGATATTATAAAGATTTTTATAGTATGTGTGAAGAGCAAGGGTTTGATGTCTTTATTAATGATTGGTATCTCGTTCAAAATCCATTTCAGTTCTGTGAAAAAAGTATTGTTAATCAGCCTCAAACACAGAATTATAGACAGTGGAAGCAGTTTAATATGCCTCTTCTTAACTTTATAAGGCAGAATCTACTTCATCAGAATTAGGAGATGAATATGAGGGATATCATAATGTTCGCAACATGTTGGTATATTGGAGCTATTGTGGTGATAGCTACAAGCAGAGCAGAAGATAATGGATTTTCTCATAATCTCTAATTAGTCAGTACCACGGGCCTAGCGTACGTTCAGGCTTCAAGGTGAAGATTACAATATCAAACGGCGCTGGCGAGAAGTCAAAGTCCGTCAAGCTCACCGTCAAGGGCACAAAGCTAAAGATTACCACGAGTCTCCCGAATGCTACAGTGGGTCAGCCTTATAGCACCACTCTCTCTGCAACAAGAAGTGATCCAATCACATGGACAGCCAATAACCTTCCAGAAGGCCTCAGTCTTAATGGAGATACGATTTCTGGCACACCAACTGGAGCGGCAAAGTCCTACAAGGTGAAACTTGTTGCGACGAATCCTGTGGAGTCCGTCAAGAAGAGCGTAACACTCAAGGTTATCGAAGCATCTGACACACGGCTTCCTGTAATGTCTGAGGCAGACAAGGAATCATATACTTCTCCGGAGCTTCGAAACGTCACAAAATATAATGAGTATACTGTTGTTGCTGTACTTCCTGAGGTTTCTGTTGACGTTTCCGGAATGTATGACTTCGATGTTATTCTGAGCAATAATGCTTCAGAAGGCGCGGAGTTGCTTTATCTCTCAAATTCTGATGAACCTTCAGAAGATGACGAGATCGTGGAGTTCTTCGACGATACCGGAGCTGAGACTTCCGTAGTTCCAGAAAGCCGAAACATCACTGTGTCGGTATGGCTCAATGAAGGAGTAACTTATTCGCCCCAAATCGCTGTGAAGAAATGAGATTATCTCTCCTTGTCAGAGCATATTTTGACGGTGCAATAACTTTCGTTTGAGCAAGAACAAGTGCTTCAGCATGCCCACAGCGACTCCGTTCTCAAATTTCCGCCATTCCTCAATTCCTTGTCTTGGTCGTACTCCGTCAGAAACATTCTCTTAACCTATGCCATATCCTGCAACTGCTCAAAAATTCAGCATAAAAACACATTGACTTTTACTGATCTTAGAGTGTTAAATTCTACGAAAGCTTATTGAGCTAGAGTCGATCATTTTTCTTACTATACAAAAATACAACTTAATGTCGTATGAGGATATACTGGGCCAAACGACTCAGATAAAGAAAGTCCCGCTGACGGAGCTTTACGAGTTCACAAAGCATCCATATCAAGTCCGTGAAGACAGGGAATTTGAAGAGCTTGTGCAAAGCATAAAGGAACACGGGGTTCTAACGCCATGGGTGGCTAGAGAAAGGGCTGAAGGCGGCTATGAGTTGATAAGCGGACACAGACGAAAGAGAGCCTGTGAGAAACTTGGGTTGAAGACAATATCAGTTATAGTCAAGGGTTTATCAGATGATGAAGCTGCAATTCTGGTAGTGGACCCGAACGTTCAGCGGCGTAAGGTTTTTACGAGCGAAAAGGCGAAAGCGTATGCGCTCAAATATGAAGCGATGCGGCATCAGGGGAGAATTGGCGGCTCAAGTCTTGAAGCGATGGGTGAGTTGATGGGAGAAAATGCCAAAAAGATACGGCGGTACATATGGCTTTCTCGTTTGAAGGATGAACTGCTGGAGAAAGTAGACACCAGACAGGTACCGTTTGTGGCTGGAGTAGAGCTTTCATTCCTAAGTCCAGGACAACAGGAAATAGTGATGGGAGCAATCGACAAAACTGGCTGTGGAAGAATTGACAGGCAGAAAGCACTGAAGCTGAAAGATGCGGCGAACAAGAATGTGTTGGACGAGAAGACAGCAGAAGAAATATTGCTGGTTAAGACAACGTTTGTGAGAGACATATCACTGGACACCAAGAAGCTGGAAGGGTATTTAGGTGAAGGCTTCGATAAAGGAAATGCTATAAAGCTAATATTCGAGCTTCTGGATAAGTGGAAAGAAGAAACGGAGAGTAGAAGTTAAAGGCAGACGGATAATATCTTGGCAGCTGGCGACGAACATAAAGTAGGGGAGAACATTGCCAGGAGAGAATCGTCCTGAGCAGTACCCCCCATCACAAAGTTTGAAGTAGACCGTTTTTTATTATGCCCAAAGCCCGTTAACGCTGTTCAACCGTATGTAGACCAGAATTTGCCCTTGCCTTTGAACTCAGCATGAATTGCGTTTCAGTTAGTGTAAATACCCTGAATCAAGATCATTCTTCATATAACAGATACGGTCTTCGCTGTGTTTTGAAGGCTTCAATTTCCTCCTGCCAGCTATCCTTGATCTCGGCCGCGCTTTGCCCCATCTCGATCCGGCGGCGTACATCGTCGGTTCCCACCAGTTTATCAACCCAATAACGACCTTCCTTATCCGGTGTTCCCCAAAAAGGCACATCTGGTGCTGTTTCAGAGATTGCTTTGTACGCGCCTGCCAGATAATACAAATTGATCTGATTCTCCCATACCTCTGTCAGCGACACGCTCCGTAAATCAACGCCGTAGCAGGTTTCGTTCATAAAGGGCGGCTCAGTTGCTCCACTCATGGACACTGGTGTAAAAGAGAAGGCAAACCCCTCTACCCCTTTAAGGTATGGGCTTCCATACGCCTCAAAAGGAAATTCAGTGCCGCGTCCAACAGAGACCGCTGTGTTTTCAAAGAAGCAGGTTGAGGCATATAAATAGACTGCCCTCATATCTTTAATGTTGGGAGACGGATTGCGGATTAGCTTTGTCTTTGTCTGGTGGGTATAATTTTGACATGGAATGACTGTCAGATTACAGGCGTTCTTTCCTGCGGTCAGCCATCCTTCGCCATTGATCATCTGAGCCAGCTCGCCCCAGGTCATACCATAGACCACAGGGATCGGCAGTTGTCCGACGCCAGATTTGTACGCATCCTTCAGAATAGGACCGTCTACATAGAAGCCATTCGGATTCGGGCGGTCAAGAATAATAACTTCTTTCCCGGCTGAAGCACAGGCATCCATAAGGTAATACATGGAAATATAGTATGTATAATACCGAAGTCCCACGTCCTGCATATCTACGATTAGTGCGTCAAATTTCCCCATATCTTCCGAAGACGGCGAATGTGTATTGTTGGCATAGAGCGATAATATAGGAATCCCGGTCTTCTCGTCTACGGAGTTATCAATATTTGCTCCGGCATCTTCCGTTCCTCTAAAGCCATGTTCAGGGGAAAAAATAGCCCTTACGTTGGCACCATGCCGAATCAGCGCATCAAGGATATGTTCCCCGTAGCTGATTTCGTTCCCATTCGCATCGAGACCGAAGTGAATCAGGTCTTGACGCTCATCTTTGGAAGAAGCCTCAGCTCCATATGTTACATCTCCTACAATGCCGGTGTGATTGGAGAAAAGTGCAACACGCTTACCTTCAAGGAGAGGCAAATAAGTATCAAACTGCTCATTGCCCAGAACCACATTGTTTTCCGTGTCCGAATGCCCGTTTGAGCTGCCTCCGCAGCCTGTCATGGGTAAAATAGATATGGCAACAAGCAGCCATAACATGATCTTATTCATGTGAATTTCTCCCTTCGTAATTTTTTGCTTCTCTTTATTGCTCTAACCTCACTTCACGGGGCGTGGAAGTCCTACCTTCCTGTTGGGCGAGGCTGATACTACATTGGGGTCTGATTTCAGGTCGGAGGCGAGCTGTTCTGATGACTTCGAGTCTGAGGCCATGAACACAAATATATGTCCGTCCTTGTTCATAAGCGACAAAGAGTCGAATATGCTTACCACTTCAGCGCCAGCCGAATCCGCTGTGAGGGTTATATATTTGTACACCCTTCCGGATTTCAGGCTCTCTTTTGAGAGAGTCATACCCGCCGGAGTCTTGAGGACTGCGAGGACTTCACCCCTTTGATTTTCCGCGCCCCATGCTGAAATTGCTTGGACTATGAGACATAATGCTAGGAATATACGCAATGCTTTCATGATGTTGATTCCTCCTTAGTGATTTTGTCAGCAGAAAAATCCCCCATGCCATTAACTAGCACAGGGGAGATTCTAACCGTTTAACGTGAAAATTTCCTGAAGATTACCGCGCAGAGTGCCAGCGCCAGAATCGAGAGGCCAGCGTTACAGCCGCCGGAACTTGACCCAACCCCCTCAATATCTTCGCGTGTCTCAACCGCCGATATTACCGGGGCATATGTCGTGTCAGCATCAAGCCATGCTGAGACGTTCACGATATGATCCTCCGGGACTGTGAGCGTGATCCGCCCGTCAGAGTCCGTGAACAGCACGTCATCATCAGCATCATTCAGCGACAGAGCATCAACTTTCCCGTGAGTAAAAGCGTTCCACACAAGCGTCCAGCCTGTTGGCACATCAGCTGAGATTTCGACGTTTGCGAAACAGTCTATGCTCTCAGGAGTGTAGAAGGCCGAGTTGTTAGTGCTTATCTCAGGGAGTATTGCCGCAATCATTCCGCCTGAACTTGATATTGAGGCAAGCTCGACGGTTGTGAGTGATGATATGTCGCGTGGTTTTCCCGTGATGACGACTGTCTTGTGTTCAGACTCGGGCTTAACGTTCGGGGTAACTGGCGTCGGATTAACGTTCGGATTAACTGGCACAGGGCGAACGTCAGGGCTGTCGGGATTGACTGGTGAAACGCCTGCAATGTTCAGCGTGAAGGTCTTTGTGTCATAGCCGGCCTTGTTCTGAGCTTTCACCGTGAACACAAACGGGCCAGACTCTTTCGGCGTTCCGTAGAGATGGCCGTTCTGTGAGAGTGTGAGACCATTCGGCAGTTTGCCTTCTGAAACTGACCACACAACCGGGGCTGTGCCGTCCGAGCTGAGAGCCGTTGACGTGTAGACATTGCCGACTTTCCCGGCTGGAAGTGCTGATGCCATTATCGCCGGGGCTTTCCTGACTATGATGTAGTAAGTTTTATCGCTCCCCTCGCCTATGTCAGGTGATAATGTTGCTGTTACATACACTGAGTAACGTCCGGCGTATTTCGGGACTCCGATGAGATGGCCGGACGGTGAAATTGTGAGGTCAAGCGATTTGTCCGGGACTGCCGCCCACACAACAGGCACATCACTTCTGAGGCTGATTTTCGCGTCGTATGACACACCCACTACAGCGTCAGGAAGCACATGTGTCGTTATGGCTGAAGGCTCACGGACGTAGAAATCGAACGTTGCTTTGTCCTTGCCTCTGGAATTTTCCGCCGTTATCGTGAAGGTGTAATGCCCGGTCTTTGTCGGCTTGCCGTAAAGTATCGGGGTGCTGTCCTCGTAACGAATGCCAGTGCCTTCCGGGAGGTCTCCGCTTATGGTGAACGTAATCGGCGCGCTTCCTTCAACAGGTACAGGATAGGAAAACTCGGTGCCGGCTTCGAGTCCGTTCCGTGAGAACAATATCCCGCCGTCAACAAACACAGGCTTGTTGTCCTCAACCTTGAACGGAATATCACGGCTTGAAGTCCCCGCGGCGTTCGAAGCAATGACTCTCAGCGTGAAATCCCCGGACTCTTCAGGCTTCCCGGAAATCCTGATGATGCTTTTCGTGAAGTTGTCGTCAGGGTCGTCAACAGCAAAGTCGAGTCCCTTGGGCAGTCCCTGAATATCCCATGAGATTGGACGAGGCCCGTTAGCGCTGACACTGTTCTTTGCCGAGTAAGTCTTAGTCCCTGCGGCTGTACTCACCTCGTAGTAAGAAGTATAAGCCCTCCCAAGCACGGCAGGAGTAAGTGCTGTGTCATCGTTGTAGATTATCTCAGGAGTTTTCGCCTCGCTGATCCTGAGAGTGAACATCCCGCTGTCGCTGCCCGCGTCATTCGAGACTGTTACAGGGAGTGTGTACGTTCCAGCTTTGAGCGGCACGATTACGAACAACCCGGATGAAGGTTCGAAGTGAAACTTTAGCTCTGACAGAATATCGCGGCTTCCTAAGC
This sequence comes from uncultured Fretibacterium sp., assembly GCA_937915755.1. GTDB lineage: Bacteria > Synergistota > Synergistia > Synergistales > Aminobacteriaceae > JAFUXM01. The sequence continues at coordinate 8,215 of CALGGR010000265.1, forward strand.
TCCATGTCATAGGCCACGTTCCCGCTGAAGTCATGAGTGCTGTTATGCATTGAGTGTCTGCCACAATTGTGTCGAATGAGAGTGTAGTCCTGTCCAGAACAGGAGCAACAGCCTTGTCGATGCTGAGAGCCAGAACCAGCGAGCTTGAGCCGTAATCATTCGAGGCCGTAACAGTGAAGCTGAATGCGCCTGACTCTTTGGGAGTGCCTGAGATTCTCCCGTTTTTGTCGAACACGAGTCCTTCAGGCAGATCACAGTCAAGAGTCCACGTTATCGGCTGAGTCCCTGAGGCGTAAAACTCTGCCTTGTAACGCTGGCCAATTCCGCCGCCAGGGATATTAGCGTCAGTGATTACAGGGGGCATATCCTGAGACATTATCCCGGCCATGAAGTTTATCGCGCCCCTGAGGTCAAGAAGTCCGTGAGCAGAAGTTCCGTCATCGCGCAGGTAATCTCCGTTCGCCCCGCCGAGTAACGCCGCCTTGATCTGTGAGGCCGTAGCTTTCGGGAATATTGACCTGAGGAGTGTAGCCGCGCCCGTAACGTGGGGAGTCGCCATTGATGTGCCTGACTTATTGCCGTAAGGGTAAACCGTCGGGAGAACCGAGTAGCCTTTATCCTGCGAGAGACTCACAGGAAGCGTGCTGTATATGCGATGGCCCGGAGCAGCAATGTCGACATACTTCTGGCTGTAGTTGCTGAAAGATGCCCTTTCCAGAGTCTGATTCGCCGCCGCTACGCTTACCATGTTGTCGACGCTCAGGAAACTTACGGGATGTTCATAGAATCCCTTGAGCCATTCCCGCGAGCCATTATAGAAACTGGATGACGGAGTCGGCCTGCCTACGTCGAGGGCTTCATTACCGGCCGCGACACTGATAATCACCCTGTCAGTATCACTAATAGTCTTCAGGACAAGCCACAGGGGATCGTTCCCGGCGATTACTTCTTCAGGAGTCGTCGCGCCGAAACCGCCGACAGAATAATTCACCGCCGCTATATTGAGATCGGGATTGTCTCTCAGAAGCCCGGCTATATAGTTGTAGCCCGCTATGATGTCCGCAGCTGCGCCGCCGTTGCCAGCACCCATAACCCTGACCGAGATTATTTTCGCCTTCCAGTTCACGCCCGCGACACCGAGAGCATTATTGCTGACTCCCGCTATAGTTCCTGCGCAGTGAGTCCCGTGTCCGTTCTCGTCATAATATGCTGAAGGGTCATAATCGCTGGCTGTGCTGCCGACAAAGTTCCGGCTGTACTTGTGCGAAAAGTTGTCCTTCAAGTCCGGGTGATTGTAGTCAACTCCAGAGTCAAGAACAATAACATACACGTCCTCAGAGCCAGTGCCGGATGTCCATGCTCCCGGCGCGTTGATGGCCTCCATTCCCCACAAGCGGTAATATTCCGGGTCATTGGGTACTTCTTTGACCTCGGGAAGGTTGAGCGTGTATATGTGGTTGAGCGAGGCGGCTATGACATTGGGATTGCTCCTGACTCTGCGCAATAGAGCGTTCTCGTCCTCAGTGTCAGAGTGTACAAGCATGAAAATCTTGTTGCCCGTGTCTGACAGAGCATCGAAAGTCTCAAGCACCCGGACATTGTGCGAGTCCTCGAAAGATTTTACGGCTGACAGGGATTTGATTCCTCCTGCGGTTTGCGCGGAACTGATGCTCATTCCTGAGTCATTCCTGAGTACGACAATCACGTCCCCCGGCACTGCGTTTTGTGCTGATGCTGAAAACGCGAGGGACATGAAGAATAGTAGAGCGAGTAATTTCTTCATTGTGTGAGAAAAAACCTCCTGATGTTAGATTTCATTAGGAGAAATTATACAGCTTCAAGGGTGTCATTCTCAATGCAGATATTTATACTCGGTCTGCCTCATAACTTACCTTCAGGGCTTTCCTGCGTACTGCTGCCATAAGTAACTTCAAGTGTGGTAATATATTCTTATCATAGCAAAAAGGAAGCGATGAATACGCCTAAGACGGCTAAACCGATAAAAAATAAAGATTGGGAGACTGCATCATTTGCGGCCTTGATGTTTTCGATCAGAGACTACAGGGACAGGCTCACGGAAACTCATGGTGTCAAGCTCAATTCAAGAAGCAGGGAAATCGATGTGCGTATCATTCAGTCAACCAACACAACCCGCATCAACCATGCAATCGCCTACTTCTTCGAGAGGCATAATCTAATAGAGCTTAAGAACCCAAAAGAACAGCTTAACATTGATGTCTTCTGGAAGGGAATCAGCTATGCAGCTCAGTACAAGAGCAGCGGTTATGATGACACAACGAAGGAAACCGGTGTGAACATCAAGCCTATGAGTGATATTACCCTGACGTTCCTTCGCATCACAAAGCCTGAGAAGCTGCTCGACTATCTGGAAACTCATGGATTCTCTTTGTCCCAGAAGTTCGCCGGAGTCTATTACGTTTCTGGGATTGCAGAGCTGAAGATTCAGATTGTTGTAGGCTCGGAATTGGAAGGCGACGAGTTTGTTCCCCTGAGAGTTCAGAAAGAGAATGCTTCTGAAGATGACATCAGGAAATTCATAGCGATGTGCGGAGATTTAAGGGAACAGGCTGAGAAGGATATGGCTCACACCATAATGCAGATCAGTAATTCAAACAACAAGGAACTTTATGACAAAATTATGGAGGAGAAAAATATGACCCTGGCAATTGACAAATTCATAGCAGCTAGACTCGCGGCAAAAGCTGAGGAGAGTAGAGCAGAGGGACGCGCTGAAGGGCGGAATGAAGGTCGTGCCGAATTTCTGTCGAGACTTCAATCAAGCGGTATGCTCACATCGGAGCAAATAGCCACAATTCAGAACTGGCGGTTTTAAGATACATATCTTCTAGTCATCTCAGAATGCTCACAATTATGCTGACGTACTTCGTTATTGCGTCAGCGTTGTTTTCTTTACATTCTGAGCCGGGCAACATGAACTATCCCAACTCATACCGATTCCTAAAATTTGCGTCCAACGTGTATAATACAGAAAATTTAATCACTATGGAGTGATGAGAATGAACAGAAAGTCTTTACGCGCTCTCGCCGCAACCATTCTGGTATTCATGTCGATACCAGCCGGCGCGACGATTCTCGTACCGGGCAGAAATGGAGATCTTCCGCTCAGTCAAATTCCCGACTTAATCCAGCACGTTACCGGAATGGGGGGGGGCACTACGATTAGGTAAGCAGTCCCTCATGGTTGTGAGTGAGCAACGAAACGGCTCCTCCATCTCGGTAAATCCCTGCCTCCTCACGTTCTTCAACGATCTCAGCGTTGGCATGGTAACAAACTTTTCCGTCCCAGACACATCGACCACGACAATGGACAAAGCAAGCTGGCTCACAGTGCCCGGTCTTCACCCTGCCGCCCTCTCAACAACCTTTGTGGGGAAAGGCGACATCGCTGGAGGAAAGCGAGTTACCCGCGTTGAATCCCCAGCGTCCGGCACGACATACAACATCCTCTCCGAGAAGACCGAGACAACCTCGAACGAGTACAAGTTCAACATCTCCTTCCCTAAGGACACCGCAATGTCGAACCGCCCGGTCATCGCCAGAGCCGCAGGAATCACCGTCAACGGCTTTAACGGCGAACTCGTGGCTGAGGCAACCAGCTCAGGCAATACACTTTCCCTCGCCTTCACGTCCGTAACTAAGGACAACAGCGGAAACCCCGTAACTGCCCGCGTGAACAGTCTGGCATGGAGCGGAACTTTCACGGCCTCCAAAATCGGCGGAAAGGACTACCTGCCCGCTTCAATCGCTGTCGGAGACCTGAACAATGACGGCTACGCCAACGAGGTCGCTCTCATAACTGAGGACGTGAACGGCGTTTACCTGAGCATCTTCAGGATTTCCTACGCCAAAGGAGCGTTCTCAAGGACCGCCTATGTCAACAATACGAAACTCCATACCCACACAAAACGCATGGAGCTTCGAAGGGGCAACCGTCATGGCCTATGGGGCGCGCCGTCAGTGGCGGCGGTGGCGGCGGACTTCGACAACGACGGAAAGGGCGATGAGCTTGTCGTGCTATATCTGGAAGCCATTGATTACTCTTCGAGAGCGGAAGAACTCGCTCCGGACAGCATACTCGGCTTCCCCGTCGGTGTAACCTATGACTGGGACGGAGAGAAGCTCTCAAGCAAAACGGCATCGATGGACGCGCGCAATTCTTATGCTATATCTGAGGCTTTCGAGGGCTGCCTTGACGTTAAGGCTGTTGCCGCTGACCTGAACGGGGACGGCCAAAAGTCCCTAGTGCTCATGATGCCGGAATTCTTCGTGAGCGACGGTACTATTTCTACCATGATTAACGTTTGGAGCTGGAGGAACGGGGTTTTTAAGTTAGAAGAAGGTAAGAATGACTTCATAAGTGTTGCCTCCTCCTCCCTGAATTTGGGGCTAGACGCGAACGGGCGGCCTATATCCCGTTTCTCGGATCGCCCCGTGTTCACCAGAGATTTCGCGATCGTTGCCGGGCCGTTTACGGGCAGAATAGGAGACGCCGTAACCTGCGACGACCTCGTCATTCTGCATCTGACCAACAAAGAGAGCGATAAGCTGAACAATGCCTCCCGGCATGAAGTCATAATGCTGTACAATCTTCACAATGCGAACTCCACAGGCTCTGAGCCTGACTATGAGTTCGACACCAAGACATTGTTGTACGATGACTTGAAAGACATATGGAATGACGAGACGAAACTCTACGGCCTTGCGGCGGCGGACTATGCCAGCGAGGGAGTAATGCTTGCGGACGCTCAAAGCATCGTTGACAGCGAGAACCGCAGCTACTTGGCTATACTTCAGGCTCCTCCCTACCATGTTGACACATTGACGGCGGACGGCTCGGCTCGTCAGGCGGCTCCCACGAACTTCAACTACCGTCCAGGCTCGAAAGTCGAGTACAGCCACGAAAGCAGCACATCGGAGAGCAAGAGCGTTGAGTTCAAGACCTCCAGCTCTGTGGAAACCCTCTTCTCCGCGTCGAACCCTAAGGAAGTGGAGGAAACCATTTCCGGGCTGAGGGGCGCGCTGAGTCTTGTGGACGGCATATCCTCAACGGTCGGGCAGGGGTTTGATATAGCCGGTGAGATTACGGACATGATCGGCGTTGGCGGCGACACCCTCAAGAAAGCCACAGAGCTTAACGCGAAAGTGGGCAAGACGACGGGAACTCTGGGAGGCATTCTCACAAAGCTGACCGACAGCGTTACCAAGACCACCACCGGAACGAACACCAACGCTTCAGCCACAGACATAACGATGGCAACATCCGCGTCGAACGAGGACGTTCTGCACTTCACGGACGCTAAACGCTACATCTGGCGTTACAAGATTCTGACGAAGCCTGCTCCAACGTGGCTAAAGGGTCAGCCTAAAGGCGGCGAGAGATACAGCGGAACGGCGGCGGACGACTACGAGAACTTCATCACCTTCACAATCTGCGACCCGTTGAGTACCCCCAAGACAATCTTCGGAATGGCAGATTCCCGTTACCAGCCCTTCCATGAGCCTGGCAACCTTTTCTCTTATCCCGGCGCACTTGAGCAGCTTCCGGGATACGCGAATCGCAGGCCGCTCACTGAGGCTGATAACTGGGGAGGCCCTGAGTATTCAAAGACGATGAAGTTCACGAAATCGACAGGCGAGAACAAGACAACGACTGAGGAAGTCAAAGTTGGATTCATAACCAGCGCAATTTCAATGCTGTCCCGTCTCCTTGACTCTCCAACGAAGGTGAACATTCCAGAGGCCGCCGACCCCGAAACCTTCACCCGCAACGTAAGCACAACGGAAGCCTTGAACGTAACCCTTCCTTACGTTGACTTGGGCGCGAGATTCAACGCCGCGTTCGAGGGCTACCTTGATACCAGCGGGGCAACGACAATGGCTTTTGCCGTTACTGATTTCGACATGTATGACGCTGTATGGTCGTCGAACAGCCTTTACCGCAAGCAGCCTGATCCGTCCCTCGTTCTTCCTTACAAGTTCGTGTATCGTTCAGGCAGCCAGACATTCGAGGGTAACAAGGACGACAACAAGGCGTACCAGATGAAGGGCGTTCGTTTCTCCTGCGTTGAGGACAGCTCGAACCCCATAGCGAGCAGCAATCTCCTCGTGAAAGGTCTGAAGTACCGGATTGAGGTCCCTGTTTACAACGCCAGTTTCGTGAACGCCGGTAAGGTAACTGTACGTCTGTCCTACGCGACCAGCAACAGCTACAACGCTAAGAAGACGAAAATCGCGGACACTACGGTAACGCTTTACGGCCATAGCAACGGAGTGAGCCGGGCGTGGGCGACATTTGACTGGACGCCGGGCCTGAAAGTGGCGAGCGGGAACTATTACCTGTTCGCTGAAATCGACCCCAGCAACGCCATCTCAAACGAGATTCACGAGAGCCGGAAAAACTCGAAAGGGGCTATAGCGGACTACGGCGGGAACAACCTTGGGTATTTCCCGTTCAGCCTTGCCGGTGCAGCGGACAAAGCCTACGCTGGGAAGAAGCAGACGAATAAGCAGGCAACCGCGAAGACTAGCTCGATGACTGCGAAGTTCAGCGCGGCGGCGGTCGAATCCTACGCTGGGAATATGCAGATGACCGCGAAGGTTAGCTCAGCGGCGGACGAGGAGGAAGAGGACGGCTTCCCCGAGAACTTCCCTCTCGTTGAGCCTACAATGTTCATCGCCATGCCGTTTGAAGATGACGCAATATCGATTCGGGTAACACTGAACGGTGAGGAGACCTTCAAGGGCTTCTACGACCGCTATCTTGCGAGTGCGGACGAAGGCGAATCTATCCCCATTACCGCTGAGTTTACGTGCGAGGGCATCAGCGTGGACGTTGTTCCGAACGTATCACTGGAAGGATACTCCCTGAATTTCAGCAATATTCTGGAGAGTATTGCGTACATGCTCGAAAGGCAGAAGAACGGCGAGGAGATTTCCGAAGAGGAATTGGCGGAGGCGCGGGAGAAGTCAGCCAACTTCATTGCCTTTGAAGACGTTACACTGTTCCCAGGTCAGAATCATGAGGTCTATCTGACGTTGAGCGAGAAGGACATCGCCAATATACGCAGCAGCTATCTTGATTTGGGACTCGCGGGCATGATCTTCGTCATTAACGTGCCGGAGGAAGCTGTTGCCAGTACGCCTGACGCGGACAGCGAAAGTGAACCCGGCAGTGAAAGTCAGCCCGGCGGTGAAAGTGAGCCCAGCAACGAAAGTGAACCCGGCGGTGAAAGTGAACCCAGCAACGAAAGTGAACCCGGCGGTGAAAGTGAACCCATCGGTGTAGGCGCATCGTCCGGCGGCTGCGATGCGGGAGTGTTCGGCGTTCTTGGGGCGGAGGCTGCGCTGTTGATGTTGACGCTGAAACGGAGAAACTAAGAGACCAAACTGAGCGATCGGCAGAATAATATGGGGGAGCTGCTTCGGTCGCTCTCCCGATTTTTTTGTCGCGTATTTTGTGCTATAGTAATATCATACTTTCATATAGGAGGTTTTCAGTAAATGAAGAGATTTACAGTCTTCTTAATCGCGTTAGTCATTCTGTCCTCTCTCTCATGCACGGCAGGTGCTTCGGAAAAGCCCAAAATCACAATCTACACCTCGATGTATGAGGACATCATTGAGGCGATGACTGGGGTTTTACGCGAAAAGTTCCCGGATTACAACATAGAGTTCTTCTACGGCGGAACAGGTACGCTTCAGGCCAAGATTGCTGCTGAACGCGACACCAAAAAGCTCGGCTGCGACATGCTCATGGTGGCTGACCCTTCATATGCTCTTGAACTCAAAGCTCAGGGTCTGTTACATGCTTACGTCTCAAAAGAGGCCGGCAACATCGCCCTCGAATACGACCCTGAAGGCTACTGGTATCCGGTCAGAAACCTCAACATGATTCTTGCCTACAACCCTGAAAAATTCAGGAAAGAGGATCTGCCGCAGTCGTTCAAAGATTTTGCCTACGATGAAAGCATGAACGGCGTAATCTCAATGCCCAACCCTTTGACCGCAGGAACAGCACTTGTCGCAATTTCGGCACTCAAAGACAAATACGGCTATGAGTATTTCGACAGGCTCAAGGCAAATCATGTCATGGTCGAGTCAGGCTCAGTTGCTCTCACAAAACTTGAGACTGGTGAATGCAAAATCATCATGATTCTTGAGGAGTCAGTCCTCAAAAAGCGTGAGGAAGAAGACAGTGAGCTTGCCGTGATTTATCCCGCTGACGGCGTAATATGCGTACCGTCCCCGATAATGACCATTACAGATGAATGGAGCGCGCACGGAAACTCAAAGATCTGCGAGGAGCTTACGGACTGGTTCCTTTCTCCGGAAGGTCAGGGCTACATTGTCAAAGGCTGGATGCACTCAGTTCTGAAGAATCCTCCGGCAGTTCCCTACGATTCAATACCAACGGCTGAGATATTCAAAAGCGCGATGCCCGTTGACTGGGAACGCTGCCTGAATGAGCGCTCGGAACTCCGCACAAATTTTGAAGAACGTGTAAAGACCAGATAAGCATAAGCTCAAATGGGAAAGTTTCGTTTTGACGTAAAAGTGGCGTTGATTTCGGCCATTGTGTTGTTCCTTCTGGTGTTCAACGTCTTCCCGATGTGCTATTTGATTTTCCGCTCCTTTTTCGTTGACAGCGGCTTCACTCTGAGTGCATTTAAGAGAATTTACACATATCCTCTTAACTGGAACGCCCTGCGAAATACTCTCGTTACTGCGGGGCTTTCGATGGTGTTCGGAGTGATGATTGCTTTCCCATTAGCTTGGCTTGTCGGACGAACGGACATGTACGGCCGGCATTTCTTCAGGACGCTTTTCGTAATGACGTACATGGTTCCTCCGTATGTTGGTGCTATGGCGTGGCTGAGGCTGTTAAATCCGCGAGTTGGCACTTTGAATGTGTTAATCGCAAATATTTTCGGCCTCTCAGAAAATCCCTTCAACATTTACACTATAGGCGGACTTGTCTGGGTTCTTACGACGTTCTATTATCCTTACGCATTCATAACAATATCCAGAGCGATGGAGAAAATGGATCCTTCGCTTGAGGAAGCCTCGAAAATTTCCGGCGCATCTCCGCTGAAAACTGTAATGACTGTAACATTCCCGATTATGCTTCCCTCAATCGTTGCTGCGGGGCTTTTAGTGTTTGTATCGGCGGCTTCATGTTACGGGATACCTTCAATAATCGGCGCACCCGGACAAATCGACACCGTAACCACGAGGATTATTGATTACGTTTATGTTGGTTCGTCGGAAGGACTCACGGACGCAACCGCGTTGGCTGTGTCATTGATGGTAATCGCTAATCTTGTGCTTTACGTTTCAAATTTCGTTTGCGGAAAGAAGCAGTATATAACAGTCTCAGGAAAATCTACCCGCCCGAATATCGTGGAGCTTGGCAGATGGAGATTGCCCGTAACAATTCTGGTTGCCGCGTTCGCATTGATAGTCGTAATAATTCCTTTTGCGACAGTTGCGATGACATCATTCACGAAAAATCTCGGCAAACCTCTTTCAAGCGCGAACTTCACAACACGTTACTGGAACATTCTTTTCACGAGGAAAGCTATTCTCGACACAGCTAAAAACAGTCTCATATCGGCCTCAGCGGCGGCAACTGCTGGAACAGTTATCTCGTGCGTGATGGCCTGGCTCTTAACGAGAACGAAAGCAGGGGGGCGGCAAATCCCGGATTTCTTAATCACTCTCGGAAGCGGGACACCCAGCGTTGTAATCGCTCTTGCGCTGATAACTACAATGTCGGGACGTTTCGGAATAAATATCTATAACACGCTAGCGATTATGATAGTTGCTTATATCGTGAAATATCTGTTGATGGGAATGCGTACAATCGTATCAGCAATGAGCCAGATCCACCCGTCGCTTGAGGAAGCATCATTGATTTCCGGCGCTGAATGGCATCGCAGTTTTAAGGACATAACTTTGCCATTGATAGCTCCTTCAGTTGTGGCGGGGTGGTTCTTAATTTTCATGCCGAGCTTCTATGAGCTTACAATGTCGACCCTGTTATATTCGACTGATACAAAGACGATAGGCTACGAGCTTTTCACGTACCAGACCTATCACAGCCAGCAGACAGCTTCGGCAATAGCGACGGGAATCCTGATAATGGTTGTTGCTGTGAACTGGCTCTTGAACAAGCTGACGAAAGGTGAATTTTCCATTTAACGCAGGAGTGGTTTAACATGTCTTCCATAACTCTGAATAATATTACGAAGAACTACGGCAATGTACAGATTATCCAGAATTTCAGCGACAAATTCAATGACCGTGAATTTATCACATTGCTCGGGCCTTCGGGCTGCGGAAAAACTACGATGTTACGAATGATAGCGGGCTTTGAGAAACCTACAACGGGAGAGATTAAAATTGATGATGTCGTAGTGAGCAGCGCAGACAAATTTGTTCCTCCAAATCTCAGAAATATAGGAATGGTATTTCAGTCATATGCTGTGTGGCCTCACATGAATGTTTTTGACAACGTTGCGTATCCTCTGAAGATTAAGCGAGTTCCACGTTCCGAAATAACTGAAAGGGTCATGAATATTCTTGAAGCTGTCCATTTATCGCAATACGTTAAACGAATGCCAAGCGAATTATCAGGAGGTCAGCAGCAACGCATAGCACTTGGACGGGCTTTAGTGTCAAATCCGCAGGTTTTGTTGCTTGATGAACCGCTCAGTAATCTTGATGCTAAATTGAGAGAATCAATGCGCTTCGAGATTAAAGAGGTTCAGAAACGCTTCGGAATAACCGTCGTGTATGTAACGCACGATCAGACGGAAGCAATGGCAATGAGCGACAGAGTTATCGTCTTTGATCACGGCGTGGTTCAGCAGACAGACACACCGATGAACATTTACCGCAATCCCGCAAATCAGTTTGTAGCTGATTTTGTCGGCAAAATAAATTTCATAGAGGGTACTGCCACAGAGGGACAAATAGAATTTTCGGGAGGACAGCGCATGAGTTATTCGGGGGACAAACGAGGCGGTGTAGTAGTTGCTGTTCGCCCTGAGAATATGATTATGCGTATGGACAAAGGAATTTTGCGCGGAAAGATGATGCACGAATACTATTTAGGAGACGTGAACGACTGCCGTGTTGATGTTGACGGTACAACACTGAGAGTTATATCGTCAGGCAACACATACGGGAAGTTTGACATCGGCAAAGAGCTTTGGCTTGACTTCAATGAGTATTTAGTCTTTGACGAAGCATAATGTTCAATATGAGCAAATATGCATTTGAACCCATCGCAGCAATCTTCACAGTGTTGCGACGATGTGAATGTTATTATTAACACTCCTGGCGGTACGTTTGATTTTGGCGTTCCTATCATGAAAGTTAATTCCTACTCTCTGGCTCAAATTTTTGAGAAGGACTTATGCTTCCTCTTGCCTTTCTATGACTACCATAGCGACCCCGACTTCGGAGTAATAATACATGGGAAGATTTCTCGTATCAGGTCTTTGTTCTCTGTCATTGTGTTAATGGCGTCAGTGATAAGCGTCTCCTGAACTTCCAGAAGCTCAACGGCAACCTTCACTAGCTTCGTAATGACAGCATAGCAATGCCCCGCTTCGGAGAACTTGTTCATGGAGTATAGAATGCCGCTTCTGAGTCTTTCATATCTCTCATGCTCAAAGCCTAATTTAGAAGCAATATCGTCAGCGGTTTTGAAGCCCACACCGTAGAGCTCATCAGCAAGCCTATAAGGATTCTCTGTTACGGTCTGGATAGACTGAGAGCCATATTGCTTGAAAATCTTTGTGGCCAAGGTGGTAGAGACATTGTAAGACTTAAGGAAGAGCATAATGTTCCTGATTTCTTTTTGCTCAGCCAGCACTTTTTTATCTTCTCTAACTTCCTGGGACCGATCACCCGAATCTCTGACAGCCTGTCAGGCTCGTTGTCAAGAATATCAAGAGTGGCTTCACCGAAACGGTCGACGATCTTTTCAGCGTAAGAAAGTCCGATGCCCTTAATGAGTGCGCTTGCCAGGTAGTTCTTTATACCTTCAATAGTGGCAGGGAGGGTCTCTTCACAATCTTGGAAGGCGAACTCGTAGCCGAAGCGTTGATGAACCTTCCAAGAGCCATACAGGTTAAAGACACTGCCGACACGAACAGCCGGCATGACTCCCACAGCAATGAAAGAGTCGTCGCTGGAGCTGACCCTGACAACTGTGTAACCATTCTTCTCGTCGCGGAAGGTGATACTATCGATAACACATTGAATTTTTCCATAGTGCGCATTTTCCTTAGCTTTTATGCTTTCACGTTTACTCCACTGCTTCATTCCACATACTCAAAGACAGCCCGGAAGTCAGCATTCTCCTTGATAGTATAATGGAGCAAACTCTCACTAGAGAAGTCTTCTCCGTTCAATGTCCATTTTACGAATCGCCAACCGTCAGCAGCTTTTGCACCTATGATGAGTTTTGTCCCGTTGGCTAGATGATCGACCGAAGATTGAGCTGGATATTCGTCGTTAAACTTGAAAGTTCTGCCTTCTTCAGCTCTTGCTATTTGTCCTAAGCCATCCGTGTTTATAAGAACCAAAAAGCCGTTCATGTCGATGCTTTTATCGGAGATGGGGAAGTCATTCTCATTGCACAAGGCACTGCTGAAACATAAAACCATGTCTGAACATAGAAGCAAACCCTGCTCCGTCCCCACGCAGAAACATATCTACTACTAATAAAATAACAAACGATACCTTATCCTTACCAGGAGTCTAGTATCGCTTGATGATCATAGCTTCTTTTGACGCAGAGAATCCTTCTCTCTGTTCGGTCTCAATTTCACTGTTGCCAGTAGGTCATCAACCTTGCCCAATCCTGCCGCAACCGACGAAGCGGCCATTCACCCTTGAGAAAAGAGTAGCCCCGTCTCCCGTGAAAGCCAATCTTATCTTTTGCCCGATCTTATACAGGACACCGCCGAAGACCACGCCCGTAAGAAGGTAATTCGCCACTCTGATTCTCACGGTTGTTTCCATGCCGGTGGGCATCGCAGAGAAGATTTCGCCCTCGATTGGCCCATCTTCACAAATCCTAATGAACTCTGGACGGACACCAATCACCCAATCATCATGATCCAGTTCACGCTGCTCTTTTTCCGTCTCTGAAACCACAGCAACAGGATAGTTGAAAGGAAGGTCCTTATTTGTCTTCTCCGCCGGACGTTCCTTTGCGTTAAAAGCAGCAATTTCCTTTTCCGCTGAAGAATACCACTCGGTAACATTGATTTTCTCCGTAGGAATAAAGTCCGCCTCATAATTATCCAAGAACTTCAAGTGAAAACTCCCGTCATTCTTCTGACTTCCGCGCGCGTTAATGAAATTGATGGCTGGATTTCCCACGAAATCTGCGATGAAAGTATTGTTCGGGCGATTATATACCGTCAGCGGCTCGTCATATTGCTGCAATACCCCGTTGTTGATCAGGCAGATCCTTGTCGCAAGCGTCATGGCCTCCATCTGGTCGTGTGTTACATACACGAAGGTGCTTCCTGTTGAAAGATGAAGCCTCTGCAACTCTGAACGCATTTCCAAGCGAAGTTTAGCGTCAAGGTTGGACAATGGTTCATCCATGAAAAGCACTCTCGGCCCCGGAGCAAGAGTCCTCGCTATTGCAACACGCTGCTGCTGTCCGCCGGAAAGTTCGCCGGGATAACGCTCCATGAAAGGCTGAATCTTCACGATTGCGCTGACACGTGCAATGATCTTGTCAATCTCTTCCCTTGTCAGTTTGCGTTCAACTCCGCCTTCTGATGGATTACGAATGAGCTCACCGTTTTCGTTCACGGATAAGCCTGCTTCTTTGATGTTGCTGAGGCCGAATGCGATGTTCTGGTACACGGTCATGTTAGGCCACAGAGCATAGTTCTGGAACAGGAAACCGACTCTCCTCTTGTTGGGAGGAATGTTGATTCCTGCGTCACTGTCAAATACGGTTACATCGTCGATGACAATCTTCCCTGAAGTTGGTGTCTCAAGGCCGGCGATCATTCGGAGTGTTGTTGTCTTTCCGCACCCTGAAGGCCCAAGAAGCGTCACGAAATCGTTGTCATCTATCAGCATACTCAGATCATCTACTGCGTAAAAGCCGCCCCACCTTTTTGTAACGTGAGTTAATTCAATTCTTGCCACTTTCATCAATCCTTTCTTTAAGAGCGTCCGCCAATCCCAGAGTCAATACTTGCTCCCGTTAGCTTGTTCACAATGGTATTGAAAATGAGAATCAGGATAATCAGAATCAGGTTAATGCCGCTTGAGAACGCATAAAGTCCCATTTCGTCAAAATAACCGAGCATCGTAGTGATAATTTTTCCCTGTCCGCACAGAAGCATGAACAGCGTCAGTTCGCGCAAGCATGTCATAAAGGGAAGTAGGAACCCGCTTATGATTGACGTTTTTTGAATCGGAATGATGATCTGTGTCATTCGTTTCCACCAAGGAATGTCCTGAATGATGGCCGCTTCCTCAATTTCTCCCGAGATCTGCATCATGGAATTGAGTGCGCTTCGGCTTGCAAACGGAATGTACTTCACTGTTCCGGCCAAAATCAAGAGAAGGAATGTATTGTAAATTCCTACGCCCGAACCGAAGATGAAGAATGCAACGCCCACTGCCAAAGACGGCATCAAGTAAGGCAAGAATGCCATGTTGTTGACATAAGCTGCCCACTTACTGCGGCGGTTTTTGCTGACACAGTAGCCGATTAACGTGCCTATCGTTCCCGCCAGCAACGCACAGCATATAGCGATGAAGAATGTACCGCCGAATGCGCGCCATATGTCGCTGTTGTAGAGAATGCCTTTCTGGCCATACATACCGTTTTCTGTCAGGTTTTCTGACGTGAGCCACCATTTTGTTGTGACATGCCCGGCGATTCCATGAGTGATGAATGAATAATCTCCTGGATTCGGCAGGAATGTCTCAATCGCAAACAGAATAATCGGCATGATACCTGTGAAGAGCGTCAAAAAGACAAATAGGATGGAAAGAACGTATTTTGCGGCACCCAGATTCATAACGCTGCTTTGACCGGACTTTCCAGTAACAGTCGTGAAGTTTTTACGGCCTGAAGTTATACGCTGATTTACGATAAGAATCAGGAAGCCGAACAGCATCATGATGACCGCAAGAATACTCGCCTGCCCCGCGCGGTTTGAACTCATTCCGACGTATTGCGTGGACAATGTACTCAGTTTCAAGTAGTGCGGAATCGGATAAGACCCCATAGCACTTGAGAAAACCAGAAGAATAGTGCTAAGTATTGCGGGCTTTACTAACGGCAGCGTTATCCTGAAAAAAGTTTTCCAACGAGGTGTATTTAGGATGATTGCTGCTTCTTCAAGATTAGCGTCCATGTTCCGGAAGATACCGCCGATCAGAATGTATGCGAAAGGCGCATAGTGAATGGCGAGTACGACTGAGACGGGGAATATTCCTTCACACCACCATTTAGGCATGAAAACGTTGAAGAGCGCAACGAAGAGACCGTCATTTCCGCCTGTAACTGCATTTGAGTTGAAGAGATTCTGCCACATAACCGCCAGAGTCCATTGCGGCATGATATACGGGAAAATGAAGATTGCGCTCAAGTACTTCTTGAACTTCAGATTTGTCCGTGTTACCAAATAGGCAAAAACACCGCCGTACAAGATTGCACCAAAGCAGGCAAAAATGCTGATCAACACCGAATTTAGCAGAGGCGTCCAAAGGTAAATAGATGCAACGCTTCTCGTAACGCGCTCTCGTCCGACACGTGTAGTAATGTTGGCCGTAAAGAGATTTTTCCAGTTGTAGCCCGTTAAAGTTGTACCGAGCACTTCAGTCTGGGAATCCAGAGCGTTTGCCTGCGAATCAATGCTTCCAGGATGAAGCCTTACCGTATCCCTCACGATTGTATACATGGGGAATACTGTCGTAATTGTCAGAATAATACCGAGAGCCAGCAAAATTGCGTTTTGAGGCTTAGTGATATAAGTATGAAACTTGTTCCACGCCCGTCGAAATCCGCCAGCTCGATTATATGTTGCAGTGGTCATAAAATCCCCCCAATCTTCTTGCAATAAAAAGGGCAGCCACAAAATGCGCCGCCCTATACAATCCTGCTACTTGCCAGCTACAATGCCGTCAACCCAATCGCTCATTCGTGCAGAAACCGAAGCACAGTAAGCCGGGTCTTCGACGACGAGCTTGCCCTTATTGATCCACCAGTCATAGCCGCGGTCATTCTTTGCCGGGAACTTGTCGCCGCCGTCATGACTGTGATCCTGCATACACACAGGGTCAGGAGCATAGCCTCCCATATCCTTGCCCCATGCCGCAAAACCCTCTTTCGTTGTGGTCATGTAAGCAATCAGCGCGCATGATGTCCAAGGGAGAGGACTGGATTTTGTCAGCATCAGGTAGTGCTTGTAAGCATATCCGCCGATGCCTACGTAGTCATCTTGATATGCGGCAACAGTGATGTTGTTCACGGAAGACTCAGGAGTTTCTTCAACGCTGCGCAGCTTGGAGTAAACCAGCAGTCCCGATTGATCGACAGCGGAGTTTGTCACGAGAGTGTTGCAGATTGGGCCGTCATCAGTCTGTGGATTGTACTTCTCGCACCAGAGGTAGACCCAAGCCAGACCGTAATGAACGTTCTCGCCGGAAAGACCAAGATCAGCGGCATCCTGCTTCATATCTTCGATCAGAGCATCATCTTCCGCGTTCTTTCCGTCCCAAGCCTCATACGCTTCCTTTGCAATGGTGGCGTACTTGTCGTTAGTCATCATGTAGAGGAAATTCTTGCCTACAAGCTCGGAATTGATACCCATGAAAAGCGGGGCTTCCCCTTCCCTGACAAAATCCCACATGTT
Organism: uncultured Fretibacterium sp.; assembly: GCA_937915755.1. Classification (GTDB taxonomy): domain Bacteria; phylum Synergistota; class Synergistia; order Synergistales; family Aminobacteriaceae; genus JAFUXM01. Next base: position 25,167 of record CALGGR010000265.1, read on the forward strand.
CTTGAAGGTCTTTTTGCCAAGGTTGTTGAACATGAAGACTTTGTTCAGCGTCTGGAGAGCCAGAGGATTCTCATTGTTTTCCCTTGCGAGACCCTCAGCCTCAAGCCAGTCCTTCGGCACAAAGTTGAGCAACAGTCCAGTATTCAGCATCTTGCTCTGAATCTGGTTGCCGTCCTGAATCAGCGTCATTGACATCACGTGATTTGTCCCGGTGATGTCTTCGGTTAGCTGATCGAAGATTTTGTTTTCCTTCGGCTGCTGCCAACCACCCTCGTAGTTCAGGGTGTACTTGGGGTTGATCTTCTGCAGAGCTTCGACGAACAGCGGAAGAACGCTTTTGCCGCGGCTGGAGTTGCCGACAGCGTCAAATCGTTTGCCATTGCTCTCTTCTATAGCTTTCTGGAAAAGCTCCGACAATGTCAGCTTCTGAGCTTCCTTGATGACTTCCTCAACTGTCTCTGCGGAAGCAAAGGAAAAAGCTGAAAGGCACAATAACAACACAAGTAAGAACGATACAATCTTCTTCACTTCGTACTACATCCTTTCATTGTTAAATTTTGATTTTGTTGAAATTGAATTTTGTAAATTATACTATAAATAAATAGAAAATGGTAGCTTCCTTAATAATCTTTTAAGCACTGAAAAAAAATACGCTTCATAACACATCGTATTCTATTTGTATGCCACGAAAATATTTGCCGCTCGCTAATGGCAGAGTTCATAATGAAGCACTCGGTCATCGAAGAATGCTTCACCATTTCTTCAGCTGCAACAATGACGGAAGAGCTTGGGAATGACATTTATCCGAACGCTCAGGCTGAGCTGAAGCGGCGCGGTATTCCATTTGAGAAACGGCGAGCGCGTCAAATCCGGAGCGATGAGTATGATAATTGGGACTTGATAATTGCAATGGATCGGTAGAATCTGGCGGGTATTGAATGTCTCTTTGGGGCTGATCCAGAGCATAAAGTGCGGCTCCTGATGTCATTCGACGGAGAAGAGAGGTAAGTATCGGACCCATGGTACACAAGAAACTTTGCCAGAGCATATGATAATATTTTCCGCGGGTGTGAAGGACTGCTTGAGAGTCTACTTGAGAAATCTGCTGTGTGAAAGGAAGTAAGTATATGGTAAAAATCCTTGAAACGATAATGCTGATATGTTTCGGAGCGGCGTGGCCATTTTCGATAGTGAAGTCATGGAAGGCAAGAACAGCGCAGGGTAAGAGCATCGGCTTCCTGCTTGTGATCTTGGCAGGTTATATAGCCGGAATAGCGAAAGTAATTCTCAGTGATGGGCTGGGAGGCTTTCTCTTGATTCCATACGCAATCAATTTCGCTATGGTTGCTTTCGATGTCTGTCTATATTTCCGAAATTTAAGATATGATAATTCAAAGTACAAAGTACGGTGAAGAGAGAAGATGTGGCTATATTTCGCATTAGGTTCAGCATTCTTTGCAGCTCTGACTTCAATTCTCGCCAAGATAGGCATTGAAGGAGTGAACTCTAACCTTGCGACGGCGATACGCACAACGGTTGTCCTGCTCATGGCGTGGGGAATTGTATTTCTCACACATGAACTTACTTCTGTCAGCGGCAAAAGTTGGTTATTCTTGATTCTCTCCGGTCTAGCGACAGGTGCGTCGTGGCTTTGTTATTATCGGGCATTGCAGTTGGGAGCTGCGTCGAAGGTTGTGCCGCTCGACAAACTCTCGGTTGTGATAACGCTGATTCTAGCTTGGTTATTTCTTCATGAGGAGTTCAGCATCAAGTCGCTGATAGGGTGTGGGCTGATAGTAATCGGTACGCTATTATTGCTCTGAAAATAGTCCGTTAGTAGAATTAAAAAAATTTTTAAGGAGGGCGATGAAAGATAAGCTTTTTGTTTGTAGCACTAGGCGGAGCGATAGGGGCAATGGGAAAGGTTCGGTACATGTAGTGTCGAAGTTCTTCGGTGACGTCGAAAGTTTCAATCCCTTATAGGAAGGTTCGGTACGGAGGTATCTCGTCATGGAGATGGGATACAAAACGTTTCAATCCCTTATAGGAAGGTTCGGTACTTATTCCAAGGAAAATGAATCAATAAACCTTAAAGTTTCAATCCCTTATAGGAAGGTTCGGTACGACAGTGTAATGTATTCTCCTTTGGATAAGAATAGTTTCAATCCCTTATAGGAAGGTTCGGTACAGATTCGCGAACATCGAGGAAAAGCGTGAAGCAGTTTCAATCCCTTATAGGAAGGTTCGGTACCCTCGACACCACTTGCAACTGCTATATTAGAAATTTTAACACGATTGCGCGGAATACGCAAATCAACTATCAATCAAACTTGTAAATGCTTATCAACACTGAAAAACATGGTTTTGTTGGCCTGCGTCGACCTCAGCAAAAACTCAATTTTTCGGAGGTGTTTTTTGGCATTGGTCAGACTGATACAAAATTTTCATTTACAGAGTAGTGGTTTCAAGGTTTTATGTGGTGAAAAAGTTTGACTATTGTGCGTCGGTTATTGTTGGAAAGTTTTGAGTATTCAGTAAATAAGACCTTCAAATAATGCCATTTTCGTAGATAAACTCTCTATTCATGCTGAATTATAACAATATTTGCAGAGTTTAGTGATTCAAACATAAGATGTAAGTTATCAGAGTATACGGAATTTAGCAGGAACGCTCAAACTGTTGTAACCACACATCACTTCGGCTGAAAATCCTAATCAGTTCTGGTGTTAATTCTTACATGAGCTCTTTATCTTAACTAAATATTTCACAGGCACAGCTTTAGTAAGCCACACCTCATTCACGGAGCGATAGAAAGTGGATCCGTCTTTCGTCATCTGGCTGCTCAGCACTTCAAACACAATCGGTTTCCCATGTCTCCTGCCAACTTCTTTAGCAGTCTTCTCATCAGCAGACAGGTGAACGTACAAGCGGCTCATGGGCAGTAATCCCTGCTGTTCTATCGAAGCGATAAACTTCTCACCAGTTCCGTGATATAGGATTTCAGGCGGAATGACTTCAGGCAGTTCAACGTCAAAAGGGATAGAATGACCTTGGTTTGCTCTGATGGGCGTCTTTGTGTCGTCGAATGAATATCTTTGCTTCTCATCAGACTGTACAATTTCTTCGAGTGTTTCCATAGAGAAAGGCCGTGTTCTGGTAACGCCTTTGATCAATTCGCCAACGTCTGCCCAACCGTGTTCGTCTAAAGTTATACCAATAACCTCCGGCTTGTGGCGCAGAATGAGACTGATATATTTGCTAATATTCTTCATTTTTTTGTATCATCGACACAATCATTTCACTTCAAAAACGATAATATGAAACTGTTGTAATCTTCTCCCGATGGAATATTAAGATCGACATACAATTCTCTACGTTTTGCAGTGACAGCTTCCTTCTTTATCGGGTCATATCCATCTTTCACGATGTCCTTAAAGTATACCCCTACACCTCTTTTTTGCCACTCCGGAAGGTCATTATAGTTTATGCCTTTTTGAAAAAGCATTTCGTTTTTGAATGATACGTCCTTTCCTTTCAACTCTTTATCAGCTTCATTTTGATCTAGCCCTTCTCTTCTTAGAATCCAGTAACAGTACGAATTTAGAGAGTTTCTATGCGCATCCTCCTGCCTCCACATAAAATAGTCAGCTACGCGCTCCTTGTTGGGAAGAGGTATAACTCTGCAATCGAACACAGATACTATTCCAAGTGCTATGGAAAAAGCTGCGCTAGCTTCGCCTGCTAATATCGTATTTATTTTTCTTACTTTCCTCCCAAAGGTATTTTCTTCGGAATGAAACAATAACGAAATCTCGTCACTTTCTGTATACCCATAAACAATCCGAAAACCGCACCCCATAAGGCTCTTTACTGTTTTTATCATCAGATCACGAAATTTTACATCGAATGGCGCTTCAAATTTACACACATCTTTTGTCAGTCTGGTAAATGACCGTCCATCCAGTCTTGCAACAATGTACATATCTGGAAGTATATATTGATCCAGAGATTCTTCATATATTCTCATTTTCTTATCGAAATCATCAAACCTCATTTTCTAAGCCTCTTCCAGCCAATTCTCAACAATGAATTTGTTATTTTTGACGTGTACATAATATAGTTCATCAAAGCCCTCTGAGTATGTTGGCAACTGCATATTACTGTAAATGGACTTCACGGCAATATCTGGAACCCTTGCTCTTCCTTCCCTATGCTGATTTCTTTTCATACATTCTGAAATAGAAGAGCGGAAGTAATACCCTATAATTCTATAATTGTTCTCCTTTGCTTTGTTAATATAGCGAGCCCTATCCTCAATGAACGGATTTGTGTTGTCGATCACAAAAGGCGATCCGTTCTTGATACACTTTTCAAGCAGTATTTTTTCCTTATTTCTAGTATTCAAAATGTCCAAGCTGATGTGAACGTAGTTTCTAAATACTTCATGATAAAACGAACTTTTCCCGCTTGCCGGAATCCCAATAAAAATAACTGCATTCTTGTTGTTACTTTGTCCCATGGGACCTTCATCGGTGAAAGTGTTGCTAATAACAAAACTCTCAGGCAAAGTCTCATGGAAAGTTATCCCAGAGATAACGCAGCCAGTTTCATCTTTATATGGCAAGGAATTTTTTGTAATGGTGTTAACTTGTATCTTAAAACATACACATATCCATTTTGCATATCTTCCCATCTCGAACTTTTATCCTGAGGTAAGCGACAGTATTCTCATCCTGAACAAGTTTTATCATATTTCCCTCCCCAAAATAATTGTCCTTAACTATAGAAACTTCAATTTTTGAGCCGTGCTTCTTAAGCGTTTCAAACTTTTCAGTTATATAGCTCGGGTATTCATCAGCATACATTGAAGCAAAAACCTTTTGAGAGTCATATTGAAATTCGGGATGAATATACTTTACTAGTTCGGAAGCGTCTAAAGTCTTCCATGCGTGAGCTAAGATTTCCAGGAGTTGTTGATGCTCCATTTCTATAACCCTTCTTTCTGTGAATTGAAGAAATCAAGAGCTTTTTGTGCTTGGCTAAATCCTTGATCAGACGCAAACTTAAACCATTTAATTGCTTCGTCTATGTCTTGTCTCACGCCTTTACCCTGCGCGTACATCTCACCTAAATTGTTCTGCGCTATGGCATACCCCTTTTCAGCCGCTTTACGATACCACTTTACGGCCTCTGCATAGTTCTGTTTTACACCACGTCCTTTCGAGTACATGAGGCCTATATTAGTCTCTGCTGCTGCTTCGCCATTTTCAGCCGCAAGTTTGTACCATTTTAGTGCTTCCGTGTAATCTTGGGGAACAACTTTTCCGTCACTATAGAGCAACCCCAAATAAAAATAAGATTCGGGAAATCCTTGCTGTGCAGCTTTTTGAAACCATTCGAATGCTTCGTAGTCGTTTTGAGGAACGCCCTCACCATTGAAGTATAAATACCCCAATTCATTTTGAGCTTCTGCATTTCCTTGTTCGGCCAGCTTGATAAGTTTCTGTATAGCAGGATCATCGTAGTAGAATTGCAGCCCTTTTGGTGCTTCCTTAGAAATTTCGGTTGCATAAGGATCTATGTAAACTTTAATGCTATGTTCCATTCCAGCTTCTTCGTAACGAAGCATATAGCCGTCAATAATACCACCGTTCCTCCCTTTGAAACTTCCCAGGCGTTTATAATAGACGGGCTTGTTGTCATGCGTGCGGAGGGCATTAAGGTATGCATAACTATCAGGAATACTCGTTGTTAATATAGGATTTTCGATTGTTGTCGCAAATTGACTCATTATAATTTTTTCTCCTGCGAAAATTTGCTATATTTTAACATCAATTTTTGTATTGAGCTTCGCATGACGTGAGATTAGTCAGCTTTATGGTCCCATAACAGAGATCAAATCATATCCTTTTTCCTGGCCGATTTTTATCATGTATTCCAACCTATAAATAAGCCGGCGATAAAAATCTATAATCATCTCAGGCTCAGTATTATCCACTGTAGGTCTAGTATCATTGTACTCTTTGATCTGTTCGCTGCTCATGTCTTTAGCATATAGTAATTTATAAGTCTTAGTTCCTCTTTTCTCTCTTAACTTGACTGTAAATTCGTTTTCTTTTCCTGCAGATAAAGCCCTGATCGTGTCCTCTAAATCTTTTATGATATTCATAACAGAATCATGTGTATAGAAATTGTGAGTCAGGTACCATGCGAAGCTATCTATATACTTTGTATGCACGCCGTCACTTTCTGTCCAGTAAATATCCATCCTATTTTTATTGGCTTCAAGTTCATTATCAAAATGCTTATAGAGAAAGGGCGCAAGATATTGGCTAACGTCATCTTCTTCAATTGAGATTTCAGCACTTTTCATCTCAGCAATATTATCCCAGTCATTTGTGTCTGTACAATCAACAACCCTTACCGGCATGATCCAAAAATATGATGAACAGTCGTGGCCGTCAATGATTTCAATCTCTTCTTTGAAAATATCCCTGCCATAAAAATTAGAATACAGCTCTTTAATTTTAATGAGGACTTCTTCTTTAGTTTGTTGAAGTGCTAAAGCATCGTCAAATATAGTTTTCAATGCAAAGAACGACTTAGTATGAATATTTGACACTGATAAAACTTTATCAACCGAATAGTAAACCGTGTCGTCGGCCATGTATTGAGCATAATCCTCTTGGAATAAGCGCATCATATCCATCGTGTACAATTGCGATGGAGCACACAATCTTATGAAATCAGTTTCTTTTTTAGGAAATATGCCGTTCATAGCATCCATAATTTCCTCTTTGGAGACTTCCTGGTAATTCTTGACGGTTATTCTCTCTTGTCCCGTACGTCTATGCTTCCGCCAATTTTTGTACGTGGGATCATAAATATAATAGAGATATTCGTTATGAGTAATAAAAATCAGATTCTCTTCAGGAAATCTTACGGCTTCAAAATCATCAAATAACTTCATTTTTCTCTCCTATATATTTCAATTCGAATTTATATTATAATGCATTAAATGTAAAACAACAAAAATATGAAGCGAGTTGGATAGCCGTGCCGTTCAAAATTATCCGTAATGACATAACAAAGGTCAGAGCTAATGTAATTGTGAACACAGCCAATCCACGTCCAATAACAGGTACTGGCATGGGTAGTGCCGTATACCATGCTGCAGGAGAAACAGAGCTGCTTTCAGAGCGCAAGAAGATCGGCACAATTGCTCGTGGTCAGGCAGCAGATGCATCGGCGTTCAATCTACTGTCAAAATATATCATTCACACGGTGGGTCCTAAATGGATTGACGGCAATCACGGTGAGAGGGAAATATTACATTCGTGCTATGAGAATTCGCTGTTACTTGCTGTGAGGCTAAAAGCTAAGAGCATTGCTTTTCCCCTCATTGCTACAGGAAATTATGGTTTTCCAAAAGATGAGACTCTTAGTATTGCGCTGAATGAGATATGCAAATAATGTTAAAGCAATCTACGAGCTGCCCAAGATAAGGCCGGAAACAAACCCAGGTCCGAAAACAACAAAAATGCTTTTGTCCATAACTGAAGAAGCATTGGAAAAGGTAAGGACAATCGTCGAAGCCGAAAAGAAACCTGTTCCCATTATACTGATACGGTTAATCGACGAGGCTGCCTCAGCACGGGCAAACAAGTAATAAGTCATATATTGCTAACCGTAGCGGAGTAAGTTCCGTAAAGCATTCCAGTCAATTTTATAGAATTTTTTTCTGCGACTTATAGCTTTAACCGTTCGTACTGGCAGGTTTGCAAACTTTCCTTTTATGGTGTTCCTGGACTTACCAGTGAGAGACATAATTTCGTACATAGTCAGTCCGAGTCCGTAGAACGCGTCTGCTTGCAATAACAAGTCCATAATAACAGCCTTTATACCGTTTTCAGGTATAACCTTAGACAGAAGCCGCCTGAAACGTTCAAGCTGAGAAATTTTATGCTTGAGCTTGCGGTTTATATCATAAATTGTGTCAGCTACAAACTCCAAGAATCCGCAGACAAACGGAGTTAAGTCCCCGCAGTTTATTTCCGCGTCGGTGTCTTTGAGCAAAGAGTAGTATTTGCCTTTTCTGTGCTTGATTAAACGCCGCCGCACACTCGTGACTTTAGTCATGCGTTAGGCGGCCTGTTTTAGTTAAGTTTTCAATTTTTTCTTTTTCTGTGTTATACTTTTTTTACGTAGATGTCAGACGTAGAGATATAGATTTACGAAAGTAGACACTAACCGCGCATTCTAGCGTAGCCCCGAAAGGGACGGAAATCTTTACTGGTGACAGTAGGGTTGAGCATGTGGGCAAAAGTTCCCTCATGTTATAGGAGAAGCACCCGCACCTGTATCTGTGTTCTAGTCTTTTTGCGGTTATCGGAA
>CALGGR010000266.1 GCA_937915755.1 uncultured Fretibacterium sp.
CCCAATCATTAGCGGCAGTTTCCCTCTGAATAGCGCGTTGCCGTTCAGCTTCTTCTTCTCTTTTTCTATCACGTGAACTTGTGTAATAACCTAATGCTCCTCCTAATGCTAACACGCCAGCTGCACCAGCCACAATAGGATTAGCAAGAAGTCCCATAAGAGGAGCAAGAGCTTTAGCACTAAAGAGTGTAACTACTGCCCAAAGCTGCTTCATACTGACCGCAAGATTAATGAAGAATTGGGGAATAGCAAAGCCTTTTTCGATAATCCAGCCCCAGAAAGAGATTTTAGCGAATAATTCAAGGTGCTCAATCAGGAACAATAAAGGAGTTTTGATAGCGTTAAAGGCACTTGCTACAGTTTCTCCGAAGTCCTTTAACGTATTGCCGAAGCTATTGAATTTATCTACGACGGCCTGAATATCAATCTGATTTAAGAGTTCTTTTATGGCATTCCCCGATGGAATTTTGAACCCCAACCCCTGAATAAAAGCGTCAAGAGATTTTTCAGCAACCTTTGTTTCCTGTATCCAAGAACTAAAAGCGCGGACAACATCAGTAACGCCAGACACAGCACTTTTAGATTTATCTTTAATCTGCTCAAAAATTTCAATGTTAATTTCTTCAACAGCAGACCTAAAAGCTGCCATAGTGTTAGTGAATGTTTTAGATTTCTCATCAACCGCGCTTTGAGTAGTGCCGAATTTTTGCAGGTTTGCTTGATACTCTTCAAGTTTGCCAGACTGATTAGCGAGAGCCAAAGCAACTTTGTTAGCACGCTGTCCAAAAATCTCTGTAGCTTCAGCAAGAGAAAAACCCTTAGCTTGAAGTTCTGAGAAAATATCTTTAAGAGACCGCATAGAGCCGTCAAGATTTTTAGTGCGAACGCCTAAAACCTGAGACTTGCTTGCTAGCTTTGAGATTATTCCCGATAATCCCGTACCGACCATTTCAGCACTGCCAACAGAATTGATAGAAGCCTCCATAGCGGAAAGAGCTTCAGTTAAATCCATACCAACAGACCCCGCAGCAGGGCCGACATACTTGAGAGCTTCAGCCATTTTAGCCATATTCAAAGCAGACTGGTTACTTGCATTGTTGAATAGGTTAGTAACATTAGCAGCTTCTTCAATGCCTAAATGAAAGTTAGTGAGGGTAGAGCCTAATAAATCAGCAGCCGTCCCCATATCAACACCCTGAGAGATAGCGAGATTTGCTACATCAGTAACGGAGGCAAGAATATCCTTTACGCTAGTACCGCGCTGTGCAAGCAAAGTCATAGCCGTAGCCGCGTCTTTAGCTGAAATAGGGAGTGTTGCGCCCATCTCTCTAGCCTTCGCGGTGAGTTGTGCTAACTCTTCAGCAGAAGCACCGGAAATGACTTTAACGCTTGTCATTTGAGCCTCAAAGCCGCCGCCAACAGCCAAAGACATTTTAGCAACAAGGCTTAAAGAACCTGCAATAGAAGTGATTTTAGCTGTTAATAACTTGAAAATGCTAGCAAAATTGCTTTTGAAGCCTTTGCTAAAAGTATTCATGGAATTAGAAAGTTCCATAAAATTACCTTTTACCCTATCGAACATAGATTGAGTATCAGCCTTAAAAACTACATTAACCATAGGGTGCTTTGCTTCGTAGCTGTTAATGACATTCATGATTTTGGCTAAATCAATCTGCCATTGTTCGAGTGCTTCATCAGCGGCATTCTTTGAGGCTTCAGCAACCTCATTAAACGCACTAACAGCTTGAGACCCGTCGGCAGTAATCTCAATATCAGCCCCGCTAATATTATCAACAGCTTGCGAAACATTTTCAGCCTCATCAAGAGCTTGTGAACTATCAGCGGTAATTTCAGCATGAACATCGCTAACAGTTTCGAGAGCGTCAGAGGCTTTGTCGGTTTCATCAACGGCTTGTGTACTGTCCGCAGTAATTTCGGCGTGAACTTCACCTATGCTGTTAATCAATTCCGAGACTTCTTGAACAGCTTGAACGGCCTGCGAATTATCAGCGGTAATGTCTACACTTGTACTTTTTACGTTGTCGAGAGTATCTGAGATTTTATGAATTTCCTGTACAGCTTGAGAACTGTCGCCGGTAATCTTAATATGAGCACCTTCAATATCAGGCATGGATAACCTCACCTCCTTTTACTAAGAGAGTTAAAGACTTCCTGAACCCAGAACGGAGGCATAATAGCGGCATTGAGTAAAGCCCGCGCCATAGTTTCAGGATAGATATTCAGTAATTTATCAGGGTCAATGTGAGAAGCAACGATAGCCTGAGCTATAGGATAGCCATCGTTGCCAGCGATATAAAATTTGTGATAAAGCCCTTGAAATCGTTTACCTTCATAACAGATTTAAGAACTTCCCGCGTATCAGTTTCCGGCAAAGTATCCCAATCCTTAAAATCAGGAACAGACATAGCCAGAATTTCCGGCAAAGCCCCTGCACAGCACATGATGATTTTATCGAGATTTAATTCAGCGAGGCTGATTTCATCAATGAAGTTAAAGGAAATAGAGCCTTTGTCATCTTTCCTAAAGAAGGCATTTTTAGCAATATCCCTCAAAAACTCACCAACGGGATTTAGCACCTTTATTTTCTGCGCAAGTGATAATTCACGGACAGGATACTCACTGCCCATGATATTAACGCTTATGTTCTTACGCACAAATTCATTCATGGATTACCACCCGCCGTTCGGGACTTTAGTACTAACCGCAGATTTAGCGACATCAAAAAGCTCGTAGATATTCCTATCAGTATCCTTGGTGCTGTCCGCAATGCCTACAACGTCAACAGAGATAGGATTTTCGGTGTCCTGATTAATGAGCAGCGGAGTAAAGTTACCAGCAATCTTGCCTTTATAGACACGCAAGCAGCGATAATCGCCCGACCGCTTCTTATGCCAAAACTCAATCTGGTATGTAGTATCTCCCTGATAAGTACCAGCCGCATAACCTTCACCATCAGCAGTAGTATCACCAGTTCCGCCGATAGCATGATATGCAGGGTTAAGGAGCTTGAAAGTATCAAGATTAGCTTCTAACAGGCTGAAAGTTAAATGAACTTCTTTATCGGTAGTGATATATAAGACTGTACCGCCTTCAGACTCTTTAACGGCATTAGTATTTGCCTGTTCTTCAAATTTTATTTCGCCGGAAAGCCAGCCGAGTTCATTTTTTTTAGTCCCATCAACGATGAAGACGCGGCCACCCCCAACGAGAATATCATCAGCAGTTCTAACAGCCAAAGAAAAGACCTCCTAACTAAACGAAAGAAAAGGCCGTAAAGTTAAGATTTACGACCCAAAAATTATTATCAGAATTTTCACTAATAGACGGAATAATGCTAGAAATAAAGCCGCCGTTATCAGTGCTGTAGTTAAAGCAAATAGGAATAACGAACTCAATGAAATTAAGGCAGTCCGAAAAAGCCTCAGCATTCCAGAAAGGGAGCATGAAAGAAACGACAAAGCTAACAGCCTGCTTAGTATTTGAGGCACGCGTAATCTCGCCACCATTGAATAAAATCTTTGCAGAAGGTGAAGTAACCTGTGCACCTGCGTCAATAACAGCAAGATTTTTCCCCGTTAGCTTGAAAATGTAATCATTGAGTTCTGTATCATTGAGAATATCGCGGATTAGAGAATAAATTTCACTGAACAAATTAACCGCCTCCAGTGATATGACGCTTGATATAAGCCCTGCACATGCTAAGGATATGAGCCTTCTCAATTTGAGTAACGCCCAGATATGGCCTTGCTGGAATATTGCCCCGCCCGAATTGGTGAGTAGCGGCATACTTGAGGTTAGAGCCTACACGAACATAATTCTTTCCTGCTTCATATGTAATGCTTCTCCTCAACTCTCCAACGTCTTGCAGTATCTTCATTTTTCCGCTTTTATGCTTTTTTAGACGCTGTTTTACACGTGCAGGTGATAGCGGTTTCCATTTACTGCCATCGGGTGCTTGTTCCTTCTCGAAACGTTCATTGATTGTCTGCTTCTGAACGTAAATTCCGACATTCTGCCAAAACTGCGTCATATCCTCCAGCTTGTGAATTTTTGCTTTTAGGTGTTTTTGAATTTTGCTAATGCTTTCAGCGTTGAAATGAATATTCATGAAATCACCATTTAGCTAATTCATCGGTCGTAAAGACCTGCGAGCCAGAGCCATAAAAAACGCCGTGAGTATCAGACTGAACAGCGTCGTTATCTTCTTCAACGAGAGCGGAATTTTCAGCCTCAACGAGATTATTAAGAATTTCTTTAGCAATCTCGTATTTATCCTGTAGTATTTCGTCTTTTTCCGAATAAGCAATACCGGCGAAATAAGCGGCAATTTTGCATTCAGCAGAAATAACAATACTTGACGGCTTGCTTAACGGTACAGAATAGGCACGAGCTAAGGAGGCATTAACGAACGCTTCAGCCTTCTCAATATGCCGAGCGATATTATCTTCGTAATCATCTCCGTAATCCCGCTCCATATTTACGCGTAAAGTAGGGTGAAATTCATGAACAACATCATCAACGGAGCAATAACTCATTCACAAACCTTTGCTTTAAGAACGCCGAGATTACTGACAATAACAGGCAGAGGATGGCTTTCAACAAAAATATCCATAGCCTTGCCGTCTTCGCTTGCTTTCATCTTGGAGAAAATATCCCTTGCAATGAGCGGAGGATTGCCCGCGTCAAAATCACTGATAGCCCCATAGAATAACCGCCACAGAGTTGAATTAGTGAGATAAACATAATCCTCGTTAAGATAAGGTGTAGCCTTGCCTTTGCTATCCTCGTAAGTAGCAGAGTATTCAAAGAGTTCTGCACCCTGAAGAATACCGATAGGAGTTGCTTCACCTTTCGCTAATTCTGTTTTGTTCTGGAATAACTGAACGCCCGGAGATTTGAGCCAATCTTCAACGAACGGGTTATTCATGAAAGCGTCGCCAGCTTTACCGCCCATGATAATTAAATCAGGTGCAAGCTGATTATTCAGGCTCTTGAAGTGCTTGCCCAAAGCCCTTAACTGATGGACAGGATTGCCGGGATTGCTAGATTTGTCCCATTCATCACCGAGTTTTACAGAAGCCGGAAGATTGTAGTCGAAAGTAAAAGCCCTTCCTTCATCGCTCTTGTAATCGATTTTTCCATTAAGTGCCTGAGCGAAAAACCATTCAACGCGCCTGTCAACAAGCCTGCGTAATCCTGTCTGCTTAGTGCTTACCATGTCATCATAAGCAGAGGCTTTATCCCTAGCAGTCATGTTAATCGGGTTCTGTGAAGCTAACCTGATTTTGTTTATCTCGCTTGCAGTAATCCTATCGCGTAAATAAATCTGAGGCGGAACAACAGAAAAACGCTTACGTTTACGAGAAATATTAACAAGGCTGGGCGGGTCATTAGGAAAACCAACAGGTGCAAGATTGTAGCTTCCTTCCTCAACCTCAAATACGCAAGCCTCATCAAGCATAGTTTGAACGTTCTTTCCAAGCCTTGATTTTAGGATTAAAGGTTCATTTGTCTTGATAAGGTTAATTGCTGTGGTTAAGGTTAAGGGACTAAGAGAGCCTAAAATTTCAGAAATATCGAAATCCATAATAGATAATCACCTCAAGAAAATAGATTAAGACTGCTGAACAGTAACAAGCAAGAAGCCCCAAGCCTCAAGCTGAGAGTTCAATAAAATCTGCTGTGCGGTTGTAAGTTCGGTAAAAGCAATATCGCCGACAAGCAATTTAGCCTTATCGACTTTTCCGCAAGTCCCCACAAGAATACTTGAAGGTGTTTCGACTGTAACATCATTATCATCGTCGTCCTTAGTGGTTACGCTAGTTCCTGTCTTAGCGGTTTTATCAGCAACTACAGCAAGTCTTACGCCCGGAAGCCCGCTAACGGCAGAAATAATGTCGCTTGTTGATATAGGCGTATAGCTCCCATCTGTTATAAGTTCCTTCATGATAGTGCCTGCCGATATAGCAACACCTTCACTTGCTGAACCATTGACGCTCACGGTCTTGAACCATGTCGCCTCCGGTGCTCCCTGCCAGATACTTCCTTTAACGCGGTATGTTTCACTTACTGCTACTCCGGGCAGTGTATCGTTTCCATACATGTAAAATCCCTCCTCAATTAATCCTTAATTCCTGCTATAGCTTTACCGTGTGCTATAGCCTTTTCAACATCAGATAATTCAACCTGTGCAGTATCGTTAGTACTGACCTGCTTCATCGGCATTTTTGGGAGGCCTTCAAGCAGGTCATCAAAGAATTTCAATGAAGGCACATCATCTTTAGCGTCATCGCTTAATCTGATAACCCTTGACTGCTTTGCTGTAAGTAGCGGTCTAATTTTCTCTAATACCGCCGGTGGAATGCCTTTACCTGTCCACTTATCGCAGAATGCCTTAACTTCTGCCTCATTACGCGCATTTTCAGCACGTTCACGCTCCTCTATCAAAGCCTTGTTGCTTGCTTCAAGGTCTGATAACTTCTTAGCTGTTGCTTCCGCGTCATCCTGTGCGTTCTGTAACTGCACTTTCAAATCACTGTACTTTAGCTGTAATTCTTCAAGCTCTGTCATATCTTTATTATTCCTTCCTTCCTCATTTGGAATATCATCAACTAACTTCAAGGGTGCAACGTAAGGGTGTCCGGGCTGATTAACCAAAGCCGCACCCAATAGCACAGCACCAGCCTTCTGACCTGTAGTTTTATCGTAGTAATCATCATCAAATTCTGCGGACATATAGCGGTATTGCTTGTTATTGATTGCTTCTGCGGTTTCTGTATCAACCAGCATAGTTATTTCGAGACCTTCAGGTTTTGCAGTTGCGGCAATTACTTTTCCGGGAGATTTCGCGCCGTCTGAATGCCCGATTTTCACAGGGACTTCATATGAGGGATATTTGCCGAAATTCTCCGCCATCTGCTTTATTTTTGCCTCGCTGATTTCAAGCTCCCCATACCGCTTATCAAAGAACTTCCCAACAGGTAAAAGGTTATAAATAAAGCGGGTTTCCTCATTGTCAGTTAAAGCAACCGGAGACCCGCCGTCAACTAAAACAGTTTTAATAGTATCGCTCAAGTTAAATCACCATTTCTCAATCCTTCTAAGGTCTTTATTTCATCTTCTGAAAGGTCCGTTATATGTATCATGCTATCTAACGAATAGTAGCGGATTACACGGCCGTCTTTCGTTTGTTCTTCAAGAGGGTATACTTTGCGCTCTGTTTTATGAATTTCGTCTAACTTGTGAAGAAAGTTGCCGTAAATACTTCTTTCTGCGGTATCCACAAAGAATATAAACATCTTCATGTTATGTTCATCTGTGAACTTCTTGTAGGCTTCATAACTTCTGCTGTCAAACCCTGTATCAGGATATTTGCGCCTGCGTGGTTTTGTTTTTACCTCAGCGGCTATTACTCCTTTATCATTTCTGAATATGAAGTAATCAACTAAATGTGCTCTATCAGTTACAGCCTTATAGCAAATATATTTTTTACTCTCAACGAAACTCCGCACAAGTTCCTCGCCATAATCGCCTATTTTTACTTCAGGTTTATCATGCCACATTGAATTTCCCTGTGTCATTCCCGAACACCTCCCAGCCATCACGCTGTGTCCTGCTGAAGTAATCCAGCTTCCGGCCTGTGCATAGACTGTTCACCATTTCATAAAATGCTTCAGGTTTGCGGCTATGTTCCCTGCGTTGTTCTGAAATTATGTCCTCCAGATTATGAACGTCCTTAAAAATCGGTCTGCCCTTAATTCCAACGAGGCAAAACTCACAGCGCA
The DNA here is from genome assembly GCA_937915755.1 of uncultured Fretibacterium sp. Taxonomy (GTDB): domain Bacteria; phylum Synergistota; class Synergistia; order Synergistales; family Aminobacteriaceae; genus JAFUXM01. The sequence goes on from CALGGR010000266.1 coordinate 7,806, forward strand.
TACGGAATAGATTACCCATCCCCATGACCTGTTTATCCCAAACGAGCATATTGCGGTAAGTAAAGCCCCATGTATCCATCAAATCCTTAGCGTCCCACAAGAATTTATGTGTAGTCCAAAGGAATAACACGCAATCATCATCTGCCGGGAGCACTAACGCTTTCAGTTGTTCTTGCGTCATTTCAGGATAAGGATTAGCACAGCGTCTACCTGCAGCGTCATATCCTGTCCCATAAGCCCACGGCGGGTCTATCACGATAACGTTAAACAACCCCTCAGGCTGAATTAAGGGCTTCTGTTCAATCTCTTCTATTTGCTGTTGAAGTTCCGCCTTACGTTTCTCATTCTTTATCATATTCAGCACCAATGAACGCGATACTATATCGTCATTCTCACGGGCTTCCTGTTTCGCCTGTTCTACTATTTCGGGGTGCAAGGCTAACTGTTGAAATCTCTCCACCTGCTTCGGTGTAAATCCGGCTTCTCTTATCACAGAGGTTTTTGGCTTGCTTAAAATAAGTGGTATTTTGTCCTTTTCTGGGGCTGTGGTCTCCGTTTTGCCAAAATCGACACCGCTGTCGGTTTTGCCATTTGTGTACTGATTACCATGATTGCCTCCGGACGCTTTTACTACACTTTGCATTAACTGCCCTATTCGCACCTCTGCGTCTAGTACTGCTTCACTTATTGCTTGCGCTTCTTTCAGCTTTTGTTCTCGTACTGCCTGTGCTAAACCTACTTTCTCTATTGCTCGGATTTCAGCTCTCACTGCTACTAACTTCTCACGCCCTACTAATACAAAACGGCTTAAATCCTCAAACGTCGTTGGTAATTCGTATCCTTGCCTGATTGCTACTTCATTCATTTGTGTCCTCCTGTTCTCACTCCTGAAAATAACAAAAAGCACGAGGAACAGGAGTGGAAACCCCGTGCTTTATTCCGGTTCACGGCATAAGAAAAGGACAGGCCGGAATAACCTGTCCTTCACGCTTGCAATCGTGTTCTTACGCTTCTAAATAGCTTAAATTGATATACCGCTTACTGATACTAGCGAAATTGCTCCGCTTGATGATACGTTGATTACCATCTTCACAAGCCGCTTTTCGGCATTTTGCGTCATTAGCGTCTGCACGGCTAATATACAGTAATTGACACCGTTCACTATCTGCGAGCCTACATACAACACGGGCTGATACTCTGCTCCTACTAATCCTCCCGTTATCGCTGTAAATGCGCTCTGTGCCTTCTGCGGGAGATTACACGGCTTCATTTCGTCTATGTTCCATCCGCCTAATACTGCCATTGCTTATTCCTCCTAAAATTCTTTCTCGTTTTGTCGCCAGAGGCAGGCTTCGAACCTGCAATCTGCTTTTTATGCCGCTCTCACCAGTTGAGCTACTCCGGCATGTTTACCAAATTTTAGGCTCGGTTTCACTTCTTTCGCTTGATTGTTATTCGGTCTGAATCACGGAGAGATGATTGAATTTCTTTCGTAGAATTTATATCTATTAAAAAGCTCTTGCCTTCACGCACACTCCCTCTTACGGTGTAAAAGCCTCGTTTATCTGTTGTGCGCATTGGCTGAATAGATTTTATTGTTCGGGTTCGCTGTATTACTTCATAATATTCATTATGTGCAGGAACATCACCAGTTCCACCACTATATCCAGCTCTCGGAATATGCACTACTACAACAGAACCTACTGGCAATTTGCGTATCTCTTTGAATGCTGGATTTTCCGCGTAAGTTTCTTTCTTTGTATAACGCTTGCCTTCTTCATCACGATATTTACCTTCAGGGTCTTCAACAAAATCCAAGCTATACGGCGTTGTTGCTTTGTATGTTACCGACCTCTCATACGTCCGGTCTATTCCGCTATGAGATTTCTTCGACATTTACCGCTAACCTCCTTTCATTACTCAATACTCCACAGGAGGATATTTCTCGCTTGCTTTTTTGGTTGCAGGGTCAAATACCTTCCCTGCTAAACGATACAAATTAGCCTTTGCATATCCTCGTAAAGCTGATGGACTTAGTTCTTCTTCACGAGAACCAAGATACTCTAGTCCCTTGTGTCCCATTGTTGAGCCTACTTGCCTTTTCTTTTTCATTACATACCCCTTGCCGGGAACATATACGCGCTGTTCTCTGATATATACACGTGAATACTGAATAACTCTTTCTTCATGCCCCATACGGCTTCTAGTTTGAAATGAATATGTATAGCCTTCTGGCAGCCTTTTATAGGTTTTATCTAATGCTTCATAATATCTATTTCTTATCTCAGCACTTCCGCCGTAATTCCAAACACCTTCAGGCATTAGACCTAATTCTGCAATTTTCTTTGTTACTTCGATATTTTTGCTCAATATCTCTTCATCAGTTAAAGGCTTTTTCTCTTTTGTTCCTTTCTTCCTTGACCTATCAATGCCGCTATTTGACTTTGTCGACATGCCACTACTAAACTCCTTATTTTTTCATTTTCTCACGGTCGCGTTCACGCTCTTCTACAGTTGGAAAATATGGAATACTTCCGGAATACTTCTTCTTTCCAAATTTTCTACTCTGAACTTTTATTTTTACATTTTTAATTCCACCTTTTTCTTCTTCTTGTTTCCAGCGATAAAATCCAAGCCAATCTCTTAAATCTGTTTTATTAGATAGTTCCTCTCTAAGAGATGTACTAGGAGAAGAATGGGCATAGGCTGGAGTTACTATAAATTTTTTTTCACCTTCTTTTTCAATCTTGTAAAAATTGAGAAAAGATCCATCTCTTCCTACGCTAATAAGCTCTATATCATCAGCGTTCATTTTCATTAGTGCTTCTACACCAGCAAAAAAATCATAAGTATGTGCCTTATATTTACCCATGCCGTGTCCTGCACGTTCCCTTTTTATACCGCTATTAGATTTCATTTCATTAACATCCCCAATATCACGTAAAGCATAGA
>CALGGR010000267.1 GCA_937915755.1 uncultured Fretibacterium sp.
CCCTACACGACGCTCTTCCGATCTCATATAATCAATATGCACATAATACACATTAAAATAATTTCCCATTTCAGTCATTCCATAGCAATGGCAAAAAATCTTCACAGATTTCCCTGTTGTCTAACCTGACGCTCCAAGTCAAAAAACACGGCGTTGCTTATCGAAGTCAGGACATAAGGTGAATGGGTGCTTACAATAAATTGAATGCGCGTAAAAAAACTCAGTCAGGAATGGCAGGATTTTTCTCTGCAATTCTATTGCAGGTGCGTTTCAATCTCATCAATTAAGACTACGCACTCCTTGTCATAACAGCTTAACTGATTTTGCGGAATCAGCACAAAACTTTTCAAAACCTTATAGTTATCCAATAGGTTAGTTTCTGTAGCACTCCGATTAAGCCACGCAAGATTTTCAGCAATTTCGTTCAGAACAAATGTTCCATAAGTTTTAAGCTCGACATCCTCCATGTCAAAAATTATAGCGGCATAAAATCAAAACGGCGAAACACGAAAAACGATGGGCGCGGTTTTGAAAAACCGACCACAACACCAACACACGGATCAACCCAACAAGCAAACCGCCATTCAACCTCCAACCGCTTTTCCGTTTCCTCTTTCTCCTTGGTCTGATAAACCTACGCTTTAAGAAAAACAAAGTTAACAAATTACGAATGCGAGAATCCCGACAGTAAAGAAGCCCCAGCAAAGACAAAAACCGAGACTGAGCGGAATAATTCAAAGTAAAAGCCGAAAAACTAAAAACGCGCGACCGCCTATAAAAAATCAAAACCGTTCATTTAAAGTTTTGAAAACGGTAAAAAATTACAGCCAGCTCCTTATGTATTCGTCAAAAACAGGCATAACTTCTTTCTGAACCCATTCGTACAGCTCATTAGCTCTTTCTCTCATCTTCGGCTTTAAGCCTTTGTGATATGTGAATGTGGACAGACCTAACTCAGAAATTAGATTTACGTTCGACTTTGAGTACGTCATATTATCGTCCAACAGTAAAGTCATGAATCTGGTCATGCCTCCCTTATATCCTAAAATCTCATAAATTTCTTTGCCTTTGAACCACACACTACAATTCCAGAAAATGACGGTCATTTTTCTGCGCTTATATTTGAATGTTTGAATGCCGCTCATAATTAAAAAGGCAACGTTAAATTAAAGTCCATAAAACCTTGATTATGACTTAGTTTTTAGTTTTCTGCTACTAAATCAGCCGTCTTTTCGCCTGCAGCTTTTCCCTCGTTATTGTCATGTTCAGGTTCAGCGAGTTTAATGTCCTTGAACGTCCAGAAACCGTCTTTTTCTGAAAATTCCCAGCCGAGTCTTGCGAAAATCGCTATCATTCCGGCGTAGAACCGTCCGGCACTCGCAGAAATTTCAAGACATTCCTCAGTCCAATGCCTGTAATCCCTGAACACCTGCCGTTTTTTTACAGTCTTGCCCTCCTTGACCGTACCTTTCACCTCGAAGAAAGTTTCCTCGTTGTCTCCCGCGAATGACATCAGGTTATTATTCTTCGCTATGAAAGTGTTTATCAACCTTTCCTGTTCGTCAGTTTCCGTAAAGCCGTTTTGGGCTAAAAGTTCCTGCAATCCCTCCAAAGCCCAGTTGAAAATACCCGGAAGCTCTTTAAGAAGTTTCTGTTCGAGATTAACGTCAAGCGGCCTCTTGTTCGTGTTCGGGACAACTTTATCAGCGTTAACATAGTGCATTGGGAAATGAACGATTAAAAACCGCCTCATGAAACCATCGGACGTGTCGGTGATTGTCGGGAAATAGTTGCAGCACATTATCATCTTTGAGCGTGTCGGGAATGAGAACGGCGAATGAAATTTGTAGGCGTCTTCGAGATTTTCTCCTGCGACAATTTTTTTGAAAACGCCCTCAGAACAGCGCAGGTCGTTTTCAGTATCAGATGAAACGTTCAGCCATGAATTCTTGAACGGCATGAGCCTGAAATCTTTGACGAGTTTTGAAGGTTCGACGTAAGAAACGTAACCCTGCGAGCCTCCGAGCATTTTGCTCAGAACGTTGACGAAAACGCTTTTCCCGTTTGAGCCGTCGCCTTGAAGCAGAAGTGCTTTCTGGAAACGGCAGTCCGGCAGAAGCAAATATCCTGCAAACTGTTTAAGAAGCCTCTGGCGTTTCTTGTTGCCGTTCGTAACTTCTTTCAAGAACTTAGTCCATTCAATGCACGTGGCATCCGCATCGAAGCGGTACGGGAGCTTGACTGTCGTGTAATCTTTTGCGCTGAACGGCCTTAAAGTTCCATTGCCTTTTTCATCAATATGAACCGTTCCATTCATGAAAGTAACGCATGACTGCATGTTCAGACTGTTCAAAGGAATTTCGCTCCAAATTGTTTCATCTTTTTTCAAGAGCCTCAAAGTCGCGTCAACTTTGCTCCCTGTCGCGCTCCGTCCGTAGGCGGTTGCGATGTGTCCGCCAATCTGGTCGTTCATTTTTTCCTGCCAAATGCCGTCTTCATATTCATAGAAACCGCATTTTTCGTTGTACATTAACTGATACTTGGCTTTCACAACTTCGTTAATTTCCATTTCGCTCATTCCTTTCTTCCCGATTCGTTTCGTTTCATTCAGCCAGGTTTTATCGAAGAACGCGCTGAGTGAGAGAACAATGTCCGTAATGTCAATCTCGTCCGTGAACGGAGAAATTTCAAGGATAAATTCCCTGATTTTTTTCTTCACCTTGTCCTGCTCGCCTATGGTCATCTGTGAAAGCGGCTTCGTAGGCGCAAGGCACTCCTGGACGCACCATTTCGTTCCCATTCGCGCATTTTCAATCAGTTCATCGAGATTGCCTCTGACCTGATAATAATCCGAAATGTCCTTGCCGATGTTATGCTCGCAGACCATGAACGGGACGTGCTCCTTGATTAACTCACGCGCCATTTTGTAGGTGAATTCTTTCCCGGCCTCGTCATTATCAAACGCAAGATAGACCATTTTGAAATCCTTAATTTTTTCAATGGCCTGTGGCGTGAGTTTCCCGAAATCGCCGCCGTTCGGGGTTATGACGCTGTAACCTTCCTGACGGAACGCCTGAAAATCAAACTCGCCTTCGGTAACGACTATTTCTTCCTTGCCGCGGTTAAGGGTGTCAAGACCCTGAATCGAATTTTTAAGGAACGGATACTTTGAAAGCGAAGCCTTCATGTATTTCTGCTCGTCCGGATTTTCGCCTTTCCCTGACCAGTCGTAAGAGCGCGAAGTAAAGTAAAGGACATTCTTCCTGCTCTCGTCCCAGTAAGGGAAGGTAAGCCGGTAAGTCGCTCCGAATGGCGCAACTCCGATTTTCTGTTCCTTGATTGTTTCGTCCGTGATTTTCCTCGAATGCAGATACGCCATCGCTCTGACCGCATACGGTTTATTAGGATTCATCAAATCCGCGTGCCAGCGTTCAATTTCTTTCATGAACTCATCGCGCTGATTTTTCTGAATTTTGATTTTTTCAGAATTCCACTCAGGCATAAGTTCTTGAAGTGCCGCCTTCTTATCGCCGTTGAACTTGACGTAAGCGACCAAATCCGTAACGTCGCCGCTCTTGTTTTCCATGAAGTCATACCAACGGTTTGATTCAGGATAGACCGCGAATGCGTCATGACCCTCGCCGCTGCCGAAAATCGAATCCGACCTTAAACTTCCGCCGACTTTGTGAAGCCTGATTCCAAGTTGTTCTGCAACTTCTCTGACCGTGTAACGCTCCTGTACTGCTGCGAAAATGTTTTCATTTTCTTTGACATTTCGTTGACTTGCCATTAAAATCTCTCCTAATTTATTAAATTTTCATGTTGCGAATTATAAATGCGGGCGGCCTGTTTGACAAGCGGCTCTTTTTTTTGCTGTAAAATATCTTCTTGACTGTACATAATGAGATAAAAAGAAAAAGGGGCGTGCGCCCAAAGGCTATATTTTTTGTCTGTCGTCCCAGTCGCTGCGGCAAAAAATTAAAATTCATTCATGTAAAATTCTGTAGTAGATGGTGATGACTTTATCCATCGTGCCACTTCTCTGCCCGGCTCGATCGTTAGACGCTCTCTGACGTGTTCATGTATGTTAGTGATGAATACAGTTCCCCAGCCGTCAATTCGGCTGCTAGTCTTCCACGGGCAGGATGCGAATCTGCACATTGTAAAATCCGTTTGCGTCCCT
>CALGGR010000268.1 GCA_937915755.1 uncultured Fretibacterium sp.
CTGTGAGGCGGCCTGCCTTGTGTGTCCTGTTCATGCTGATACGCTTTCCAAGTTCGGAGATTGATACCGAGTCTTGAAGGTCATTCGTATTCGGCATTGCTATTGTCGTGTGATGAGTGCGCTGTGAGGGTGATAGCTGTTGTGCTGTGTAACTTGTGAGTCCGTTAATCTGCATGAGGCGTTCCTCCTTTGTCTTTTGCCTTTATAGCGCGGGAATTGTCTTTTGTCATTATAGCGCGGGAATTGTCTTTTGTCATTATAGCGCGGGAAAAATCAACGCCTCTCACATATCAACATGGCCGATTACTTCACAGCCGTCAATTATTTCGCTAAGCTCCTCGCCGTATTCGACATCTATTATCCCGGAAGCGTCAACGAGAAATTCCCGGCCGTCCCTGCTCCTGATGAGGTCGCCGGGGGTCATTCGCCAAGAGGCAGAGTGTAGCATGTCCCATTGATCATCGTAGACTGATTTTCTTTCAACGTAGGATTGCGGTTCAGGCGAGAAATAGTATTCCCATTTCCTGTTGGGCGTTTCTACCGTGAAGAAGCCCGGCTCTACTCCCGCCATGTCGAGATATTTCGCCAGCTTGTCATTAGGGACTTTGTTGCAACAGTCAGGCCCTCCAGATGCCATTATCGACCAGAAACGCGCCGTGTCCTTCGAGTCTCCGCTCACTCGTCCCGCAATTCTGTCCGTCTCCAGAACATCAAGCCCATTGCCACCCGCAAAGACGTGAATTTTCCCGTGAATATCCGGCGCGCTGTAGTATTTCCCGCTCTCAATAGTGATGTGGTTGTTCACCGCGTGAAGCTCTGTTGCACGGTCAGGAGTAACAGCAGGAAGGGAAGCAACGAACTTCTCGTATGCTCCATCAGGCCCGCTCCACCCGGCACAACAGCCGCCGTTTACCCAGTTCACCGCATCAACAATTGCGTTTGCGATTTCACGGTCGGGAATGGTTATCGTGTTGCCGTTGCAAGAATATACTCCCGTGAAATTGATGCTCTTGAAGTCAAGCTGAAGCCCGCCCTCGTGCAGCCTGCTGTTGATGGTTTTGACGAGGTCAATGTGCTGGTACTTCGTGTTCTGAATCTCAGTGTAGAGGTTCATCAACCCCACGTACCTGTTTGCCTGTATCATTGTATGTCCTCCGTTATTCCTCGCGGGTAATCCTTGAGATAATCCAATAGCATATCAACCGCCTCTGAAAGTTCGGGGTCATATTCCTTGTACCGTCTCACAACTTCGGGAAGGTAATAGCTCGTGTAATCATGAGGGCCATTCTGCCAGTCGAGACCGTCAGCCTGCATAGCTTCGCGTGCCATGTCAACAGCGAATGATGCTTCACTTGCGCCCATAGGATCATCACGATAAATGTAACCCACAAGTGCAATCATCTCTTCGTATGTTGCGTTTGACGGATTTACTTTGCTGACTTCGACCTTGATTGTTTCAGTGCTATCCAATTCACTGTACGTTGAAGCTTCAATTTTTCGGAGATAGACTACGGGATTATCTTCCGGCGAATTTTCATCATAGAATACTCCGAACTGGTAATCGCTTTCCGCGCCATCAGTGTAATATACTCCTAACTCGGAACTATATTTTCTCGTGCCTCCGCTGCAAATTACTCCGCCCGCGTTTGTTTGCCTCCAACCTTCGGGCAGTTTACCGTTATGCCAGCCCTGAAGCTCATCATCTGTCAGATTTATGATCGACATTGCGCCTTTACTCTGTGCTTCCTGTGAAGAGAGCCTGCCCATCATTACGGCGGACTTTACCCCGTTGTCTGCGATTGCGCTCCCTGCCATGGACACATTGACCTGTCCCCCAAAATTCACTGTCTGAGTGTTCCGGGAGACAGGCTGTGTGTCTTCATGTTCGTGTGTTGTCGTGAGAATGTCCTCGAATGAGTCTGCCTGTGATGCTTTGGGCTTGGGTGATGTTACGGCACTGGTTGATGAATATGTTGATGTGGTATTGCCGATAATCATAGTATCATGCTCCTGTTTATGTGTTTACTATGATTGTCGGTTAATACCCCCCCCCTTTACGCTATTTGTCCCTGTAATGTGAACCGCATTGCAAGATTTCAATCTCATCACCTGAAATCCTGAATACAATTCTGTTGCAATCGTCAATTTTCACGCTCCACCAGCCAGAAAGATTATCCCTTAGCGGCTCAGGCTTGCCGATACAGTTATAGCCGTTCCTCTCTATATCCTGTATAAGGCGGTTGATTTTCCTGAGTGTCTTCTTATCCTGACCCTGCCAGTAAAGATAATCTTCCCATGCCCATTGTGCCATTTCTTAATCATTAGTCTGCATCAATAAGCTCATGCTCCGTCAGCACTGCCCGCCCTGAACGAACATCATCAACAGCTTTCTCAAGCCTCCTAATATTAACTGCGCTGTAGAACGGATCTTCGGCAGGTATAGTTTTAGTGTCCACTGCCTGACGCGCAAGACGTGAAATCACCGCAGACATACTCAGTCCGATATTCGCGCAAAAACTTCTGAAGCTGTCCCGAAGTTCCTCGTCCATCGTGATATTGATGCTTACTTCAGATATTACGCCAACGCCTCCTCAAGCACCCTCCTCACATTCTCCAGGCACTCCTCGTACTTCTCGCCCGTGTGAGCCTCATAGACCTTCACGCCCTCAACAAACATACTCGGCACATGATAGTAATCATACTTCGTCGAAATCTCAGGGTGCAAATTCTCGTCGACCCAATCGATTTTCACCGCCGAATACTCCGCCTTCTCTCCGCAAAGCTCATTCAATGCCTTCCTTGCCTGCCTGCAATACGGACAACCCTCAATGTAGAACGCCGTTACCTTTTTCATTTTCATGTCTCCTTTCATGCTTAAGGATAGTATATAATAACTTTCACAGAAATTTTTACTGATTGAGAGGCTGTTCGAACCGTGCGAAAATCAATAAAGGCAATGTCCTCCTTCCTCATTATGATAGATATTCAGGAGCGTCTTCTTCCGGCAATCTTCAACAAGGACGAAGTTCTCAGCAATTCCGTCAAGCTCCTCACTGCCGCAAAGGAACTCTCCGTACCCTCCATAATCTCCGAGCAGTACCCCAAAGGTATAGGCTCAACAGTCCCGGAACTAAAAGTCCTAATTCCCGAAGGTTCGCCCGTAATTGAGAAGGTCGAATTTTCCTGCTGCGCTAATTCTGGGTTCGGTGATGCGTTCCTCAACCTCCGTTTCAATTCAGGCACTAAGGACACGGCCATAATATTCGGCGTTGAAACTCATATCTGCGTTCTTGGGACAGCGATTGACCTCATCGAGAAATACAACCTCAATGTCGTCGTTGCCGCTGATGCTTGCGGAAGCCGGACTCACGAAAATCATTCGCTCGCTCTTCAGGCAATGCGCGACGCAGGATGCCTCGTTGTTCCGACTGAGACCGTAATCTACCAGATGTTAGGCAGGGCAGGCACTCCGCAATTCAAAGCCCTCCTGCCGTTGTTCAAATAGAATATGCGTCTCAAACCCGCCGTATTATTCGGGCTTCTATTATTCTATATATTCTTTCGCGGGATTGGTTCGCATGGCTTGATTGACCCCGTTGAGGGCGTTAATGCTTCCATTGCAGCACACATGGACGGCGGTGGAAATTACTTCGTCCCAAAAATCGGCGAGGCTCTTGCGTCAGGCTCAACTATGGGTTACTGGTGGCTCTCAGTTATCGCTCTGAAGCTTATCGGCTGGAGCGAGTTCGCTGTGAGGTTCTTCTCGGCTCTTGCAGGTCTCGGAATGGTCTGGGCTTCCGCAAAATCCGCGCGTCCATACGATGATGACTCAATGCGGAAATCGTGGCTTGCTGCCTGCATATGTGCCGGAATGACTCTGTGCTTCACGGTCTCGCAGTTCGCTTCGTCTCATGCAATGTATTCTTGCCTGATTGGGATTGCACTCGCGGGGGTAGTCCTTTCGGGCTACAACAAGCGCAAACTAGTGATGTCCCACTGTGCTATTGCGTTCGCGTTCATCGTTCATGGCTTCGAGGGATTACTTTTGCCGATGCTGGCAATGCTTATATATTGCGTGATCTCGGAGGACTGGGACATGATGCGCGACTTCTTCACATGGCCGGGCGGGATCTTAATCACAATCATCGTTTCGGGACTCTATTTCGTAACCCTAATCATAACGAATCCCGAAATCATACACTTCATGAGATGCCAGAATCATGCTTACACTTTCGGCGGAATTTCAGGGATTGCGATTTTCCTGTTCATGGCGTTCGTACCGTTTCATGGCTTTATCATTAGGGCGGTCTACGAAGTTTTCCCGAGAGAGTATCCGGCTAAGAAGTCTTATGAGCTATTGATGCTGACTTGGGCGGGCGTTTTTGCGGTTGCTCCGTTGCTTTCGGGCGACATTATGGCGTTGGGAGCATGTGTTCCTGCGTTGGCAGCACTTTTGGGACGGAAGATTGACACTTGGCTGACACAGCGGAGTTTCACCTCAATGCGCTATGCCGTTATGCTCAACACAGTAATCGTTATCCCTATTCTGTACTTCTTTCTGCCTTTTGTAACGCACAATTTCCCGGTTATAGATGCCTCAATGATGTCGCTGATACCTTGGGGGATTGCGGAAGGGCTGTTCTTCTTCGCGTCATGGTACTACACAAAGACACGTCAGCCAACAAAATGGGCGCGCAATGTAATGACCGCGGCTCTGATCTGCCTGATGCCTCTCGCGGGAGTATTAAACCTGATGTCAGGGCTATATTCAGCTCATGAGGTCGGAATGAAATTGCGTGATACTGTCAAGGGCAATGATGTCATCCTGCAATACGGCGTAAATTACCCGTCAATGTATTTCTACACTCTCAGGAACTCGCGCATAATAGACGCAGACTTAACGCCCGGTGTCGCCGAGAAGAAATATATCGCTCCAGAATCCGCAATAAATAAATTATGGGGCGGGAAGGGAAGGGTATTCCTCATAATGCCGTCTGACTTCAAGCCCGAAAATCCACTCCCTCAGAATGTCTTTCACATCACTGAGGCTGAAGGTTTATTATTATTAAGCAATCAATAGAAGGTAGGTATATAAATGCGTAAAATTTTAGCTTCATCAATTCTCGTTATATTCATTCTTGCGCCATTTGCGTTTGCCGACGTAAATCCTGACGCAGAGATCCACAAAGTCATGGGCGGATTGTACTCGCTAGTCTCGGCTATTGCTGTAAACAGCGAGGCTGCTCCTGATATTCGTGCCCTGCGGAAATGTTTCACTGATGCTCCGAATGGCTGGCTTAATACTATCCGTGTCGAGAGAGTAGGCAATGACCTTTGGGCGGGCGTTACGGTCGGGAAATATTCAAGCGCGAGGAAATTTCTTCGTTCTCAAGCTCCGGAACTGGGAATCACTGATACTCCGGCTGGTTCAGCATGGATGGGCGGAGATTTCGCGTGGATTAAGGCAGGAAGCATCAGCAGCGGGAAACTCACACCTTCACCACTCAGAGCAGCACAGGCGGAAGGGACAATGTTCTTCAGCACGGAAGCTCAGGAAGATTGGTGGATGTCTTACCCGCCGTTGAGCAAAAAGTCGGCGCAGGAAGTTATGAAGCTATGGGGCGTTAAAGTTACGGGGCTTCACAAACCGCAAGGCTCGGAGAAACGTATCAGCATCTATGACGAAGTGAGGCCGTCGGAAGTCAGGAAACCAGACGACATGCACACTAACAGGAAGCGCGAATTCGGCGAAAGCTACGATATAGACATGGGTGACGTTATATTCAAGCCCGTACCGTCAACAAGATACAGAGACTAAAGGAGGAATTCACAATGTCAGTACTAATTTGCGGAGGAGCAGGCTACATAGGCTCCCACAACGTCAGAGCATTCACTCAGCACGGCGAGGACGTTATAATAGTCGATAATCTTGAAACAGGACATAAAGCCTCAGTTCCGGAAGGCGTGAAATTCTATGAGGGCGACATCAGAAATTCCAGCGTCCTCGATAAAATCTTCAGCGAGAACAAAATCGAGGCCGTCATTCATTTCTGCGCGTACTCACTCGTCGGTGAGAGCGTCGACAAACCGTTAAAGTATTTCAACAACAACGTCGGCGGAATGATCACTCTTCTCGAAGCGATGCAGAGGCACGGCGTGATGCGTATCGTCTTCTCGTCAACAGCAGCAACTTACGGCGAACCTGCGAAAATCCCAATCCTTGAGACAGACCCAACAATCCCCACGAATCCTTACGGTGAAAGCAAGCGCATAATGGAGAAGATGATGAACTGGGTCTCGAAGCGTTATGACATTCGCTATGTCTCGCTGAGATACTTCAACGTTGCGGGCGCATGGCATGACGGCTCGATCGGCGAGGATCACAACCCGGAGACTCACCTCGTCCCAATAATATTGCAGGTTCCATTAGGCAAGCGAGACCATGTTACTGTCTACGGCGACGATTACCCAACGAAGGACGGCACTTGCATACGCGACTACATTCACGTTGAGGACTTGGCGAAGGCTCACATTCTCGCGCTCGAATACCTGCGTTCAGGCGGCGAAAGCAACATCTTCAATCTCGGAAGCGGAGACGGTTACTCGGTCATGGAGATGATTACGGCGGCAAGAAAGGTTACAGGCCATGAGATTCCCGCAGTAATTGGGACTCGCAGGGCAGGCGACCCCGCCCGTCTCATCGCTGACAGCACGAAAGCCCGCGAGATTCTTCACTGGAAGCCGGAGATCACGAGAATGGAGGACATTATAGCTTCGGCGTGGAAGTGGCACAGTTCACACCCTAATGGCTACAGGGGGTAATCACATAGTAAGCAGATAAGTAGCAAAAAATTTAATGAAAGGAGGAAGGTGCAAGAACGGCATAATACTTCCGAAAGGAGGTGCATCGAATGTACAAGGCAATAGTAATACGTCTGTTACCGAAGGACGAAGTACCGACGAAATCACAGGCGAAACTATTTTGGCAGAATATAGGCACAGCTCGTTGGACGTGGAACTGGGGACTTGCATTTCAGAAGAAATCATATTCTGAGTTTGAAGAGATTTTGAGCGTGTATGAACTAAAACGCGAGTTCACGGAAGTTCGGAACAGTGAAAAGTTCAACTGGCTTCAGGAAGTTTCCCATCATGTCGAGGCAAATGCGCTGATAGATTTGGACAGAGCATACAAAAATTTTTTCAGAAGATTGAGAGCCGGAAAAAAAGGCGGAATGCCGAAGTTCAAATCAAAAGGGAAATGTACCCCGTCATTCTGCACTCGTTCCGAAAAAGTGAAAGTCGATGAGCAAGATCGTATTTATCTTGAGAAGATCGGCTGGATAAGATTTAAGGCCAAAGAAAATCTCACTGGAGTCAAGTTTTGCAACGCGAGAGTGAAATTCGAGAACGGGAAATGGCTTTTGAAGTGTGCGGTTGAAGCTTTGCCGGAAAAGTCAGAAATAATTTTGCGTGATGTGAATATGGGAATAGATGTAGGCGTGAAATCACTGGCAGTAGTGAGCTGTGGCGGACGCAAGAGAGTGTTCAAAAACATCAATCGGAGTCACAAAATGCGAAGATTGACCAAACAGCTCAAGCACCATCAGAGAATTTTATCGAGGAAGAAAAAAGGCTCGAAGAATTATTTGAAAGAAAAATACAGGGTGCAGGACTTATATGGCAGGATAAAGCGCAGAAGGCACGAGTATACAAGGCAGACAGCGTCAAAAATTGTGAGCATGAAGCCCAAAGTCATAGTACTTGAAGATTTGAACATACAGGGGATGATGAAGAACCGGCATCTTGCACGGGCAGTCGCGGAACAGAATTTGTATTTACTGCGGACGCTGATTGAACGCAAGGCAGCAAGTTCAGGAATAGAGATCAAATTTGCTGGCAGGTTTTACCCGAGTTCAAAGACATGTTCAAATTGCGGTCATGTGAAGAAAGATTTGAAGCTGTCAGAAAGGATATACAAGTGTCCGGAATGCGGAGAAATAATTGACAGGGATTTCAACGCGGCTTTGAACTTAGAGAGATTAGCTTAACAGCCTGACTCTAAGGGGATTCGATGCCCCCATAATGACTGCGGAGAACTATACAAACGGTGCACTGAATTTCAGAGTACCGGGTTCTATGAAACAGTAAGGAAAACGTAGTAAACGTGAAGTATTATTATGTTTTTTGCATCGGTAACATGACAGTATGGGGCGGAGTTCTTGATAGTTGCCCGGGATTGCTGTGCTGTGTCATAAACTCGAAGGGGAAATTACTTCACGCCACTAACGGTTACAAAGCTGTAGCATCGAGACTTTTCGGCCACAAGTGCGAGGAAGGGCGGAATTATCCCCCCATGATTACGGAGCTTGACATGGGGATACATGAGGCATTGACTGCGGCATATCTCGGTGATACTAACGCAATCGAAATCTCGGAGGCCGGAAAGATTTGGGAGCTTACGGCCTCGCCACTGAAGATTGACGGTCAGGGAATCGCCGGTGTAGTTCTCAGAATAGCCTCAGAGAATCAAGGGAAGTCGCCCGCAGTTGTTACTCCAGTAATCCAGAGCAATCCCGAAATCCTCAATGCCGTTCCGTTCCGTGCAGGTATCGTGAACACTGAGGGTGTGTTTCTCGCGGTCAACAAATTCCTAGCGTCATGCGTCAGGGCTGATCTCGTCGGAAGAAATATTCTCGAGCTAGTTTCACCGGAAGTAAATTCTGACCTTACTCACATACTCATGAAGCGTTCGGGTTCGGCCGAATGCACAATGCCTGATATTCTTGCGGGCGAGAATTTCTACCCATTCGACATTGCTCCGTATCGTGACGAGGAACTCAGCGAGATTCCGCCGGACACTGAGATTGACACACAGAGGCGCGTAATCCTTCATGCTTCGCCGCTTGAATGGAATGGTTCGCAGGCTGTAATGCTAACGTTCGAGGACGTCACGGATTTCATGAGGAATCACGACCAGTTGAGGAGGCTTCTCACGGTAGACACTTCAGTAGGAGTCCTGAACCGTCGCGGAACAGAGCATATGATACGGCGGAGGCTGAACGATGCTATTGAGGGCAGGGAACATCTGAGCCTCATAGTCATACGCGTAGACAATTTCAGGATAATTCACGATGCAAGGGGCTACATGTCGGCAGAGAGAATAATACGCGGCTTCGTGAGAATGATGCAGCGCTTAATCCGTGAACGCAAGGGTAGCGTTATAGGCCGGTGGAGTGATGATGAGTTCATGATACTCGCGGGGTGTACTGGGGCGGCGGCTGTGGTAATGGCCAACGAGATTCGCGGGAAGTCGAAAGATGTCGTAATAAGTGCGGGTGCTGCGGATATTGCTGACGGAGGGTATATGAGCGTTAGTGAGTTTGTTGATGCTGCGTATTCTGCGTTGAACGAGGCCGTTGAAGCGGGCGGAAATGCGACAGTCCTTGCTCGTAACTCATGAAGGCATTAAAGCGTTACGGCCAGAATTTCCTCGTTGACAAGAACATACTCTCCTGCATAATTCGGCGTGCGAATCTTTCGGCTGATGATGTGATTCTTGAGATTGGGCCGGGACATGGAGTTTTGACGAGAGCATTGCTTGCAGAGGGTGTGAGGTTCGTACACTGCGTTGAGATTGACGAGCGAATGAGGCCGGAGCTTGAGGAACTAGCGGGGAAAGACTCACGGCTTCAGATTCATTGGGGTGATGCGGTGAAGTATGATTACTCCTCGCTGACTCCGTTCCCGAACAAGGTTGTCGCGAATATCCCGTACAACATAACTACCCCATTGATATGGGAGCTTCTGAAGTTTGCTGAAAATGGCTTGACGTATCATCTCTATATGCTTCAGAAGGAGACGGCCATGAGGCTTATTGCGTTGCCTGACACGAAGGAGCGTTACCCTTTAGGAGTTACGATTGAGGCTATGGGACATGCTGAGATTGTCAGGAATGTTTCGCGCGAATGTTTCCGGCCCATTCCTAATGTTGACTCTGTTCTATGTGAGATTGTGTGCGAGAAGAATTACGAGCTTGCCCGCGATCCTTTATGGAGTGAGATTTTGCATCGTGGATTTTCGCACAGACGGAAGACTTTGGCCAACAACTTGAAGGATCTTGCTGACGTTCTGAATTATGGCGGAATGAGGGCGGAGGATTTGACGTGCGATGAATGGCTTGAAATTTATGATGGCGCAAAAAAATTCCCCCGCTGAAATTTTAGTGAGCGGAGGAATTTCGTTTCGTTCCGTTTACTTCACTGGGTCAGGGATTAACTCTATCTCGTCATCTTCCTCATCATCAGTGAAAAATTCGTCATCATTCTCCTCAATAACGATAGTCTCTTCGTCATCATCGTCAGCCTTGTGAACTTCCGTTAAAGACTCGTCAAACTCCTCATCACCGTCATCAAGTATTTCATCGTCATCGAGCGCATCAGGGAGGGTGAGTTCCTCACTGCCTATTGTCTCAATGTCCTCGAACTCCATAGGCTCACCGTCAGGAATATCATCATCGTCCTCAATCTCTTTGTCATCATCAACTGTGATTTCCGGCTCTTCTTCAGGCTCGGTTATGATTTCTGGTTCTGGCTCGGCTTCAGGCTCGGTGATAATATCCGGCTCTGGCTCTGGTTCAGCTTCGGACTCAGTGATAACTTCGGGTTCTTGCTCTGGTTCGACTTCAGGCTCTGCGATGATTTCTGGCTCAGACTCAGCTTCCGGCTCAGTTATGATTTCCGGCTTTGGTTCAGTTTCAGGCTCAGTGATAATCTCCGGTTCTGGTTCGGCTTCCGGCTCGGCAATAATTTCCGGTTCTGGTTCAACTTCAGGCTCAGACTCGGTGATAATCTCCGGTTCTGGTTCGGCTTCAGGTTCTGCTATAACTTCTGGTTCTAGTTCGACCTCCGGCGCCGACTCTATAACTTCCTGCTCGTGTTCATCCTGAATATCCTCGTCAAGTTTCTCCTCCATTTCTCTGAATGCTTCAGCAAGTTCCGCGTCTGGTTCTGCCTGACCTTCGGGGATAAGGTCGAAGTCTTCCGCTGACGTTTCTTCCTGTTCCTGAGACTCGTCCGTTATTTCGGGTTCTTGAGCGAGAATCTCCTCCAAGATTTCGGGGGCAGGTTCCGGGATTTCTTCCGGCACAAATTCGGGGGCTGACGAAAATTCCGGTTCGTCTTCCTGCTCGATGACTTCCTCAACTGCGTTGGGTGCCTCCTCTGCTGCAGCCTCAATTTTCACGGCATCTTCGCTGATGGGAGGGAGCGTTATCGTCTCATCTGCGGGCAAATCCTCGAACTCTTTCCCGTCTTGAAGCAACGGCACGAACACAGCCACGATCTTCCGCGAGTCTCCTGCCGAATCATTCACAGCTCTCATAACTTCATCATAGAGCCTTGAATGCTTGCCGTCCTTGTTCCTTATTATCTCGACTGCATGTGCGTTCTCTCCGTCATCAGGTATTTCCGAATCATCAGCAGGAATTTCACGGGCCTCGCCGGTGTTCTGGATTACTGGGACGAAAACAGCTACGACCTTCGTGTCCCTGCTCCCCTTTGAGGCTTCATGTACGGCTTTCATTACCTCGTTGTAGAGCCATGAATGACGTACTGAGGCTTCTGCTTCTATGCCTGCAGTTTCGGCTTTATCCTCAGCTTCTGACTCTGCGATGACTTGTTCAGGTTTGGCCATGACTTCTGGCTCGTTGCCTACAGTTTCGGGTTCTTCCAAAATTTCCGGCTCTGGTTCAGGAATTACGGGCTTCTCTTCTTTATGCTTAACGGGTTCGGCTTTTCCGCCCAAGAATCTATCTGCTGCGAATCTGCCGCTTCCTTCTTTGGGCTGCGAGGTTAGCCTCCTTCTCACTGTCTCCTCAAGACTTACCTTGCGCGGAGTTTCAGGCTCTTCACCGTTATCTTTCCGCCATTCCGCCTCGTGACGGTCTATTACGGAGTGTATGTTCTCAAGTCCCCTAAATATCCGCATCTTCTGTATCGTCCTCTTTCCTGTCCGTCCACACTTCGTTTATGTCCGTTATTCCTGTGTTGAGTCTGTCTACAGCCGCGATTACCTTGTCATAGAGACGCTCATAAGGCTGTCGTGAACGTGCTATCAATCCCGTTGACCAAACTCGCCCCGAAGTTATGTTGTACGGAATGTGCTTGTGCAATGGCAGGTCCTCAGCTACGGGGTAATCACGCTCCGAGATTAGCTGATTTGCGATTTTCGTCATCACCGATGTGTCATAGCCGACCTTCACGAGAGGGAGCTGCGCTTTTTCTTTTCCTGACTTCTTTGCGGCCGCGTACATAGTTCCCAAGTTCGAGAGCGAGAAGAAATCCGGCCTCACCGGGACAACAACAATGTCCGCGAAATCTATTGCGTGCTTTGAGTCTTCGTCAAGATTTGGCGGGCAGTCAATCACAATCCATTCTTCGGGAGCGTCTGCGTCTGTGTCATCGAGTGTGTTCTTTACGCGGAGGGAAGTTCGGAAGTAATTTCTCATGAAGCCGAGTGCGTCCGAGAAGTTACGGGAAGGGTCAAGGTCAACCGCGAGGACTCTGTTGTGCCTCACTAGTGCTATTTCTGCTAGTATCACCGCTATGGTTGTCTTTCCAACTCCGCCTTTGCGGTTCAGTACTGCCACTGCAATTTTCGACATATTATCTATCACCTGTATGTGTAAAGTTTATTTTGCCTTCGCCATAATAATAATGGATATTAGCACAACTGCAACCCCGATGAAATTCGCCGCGCCAATTACCTCATTATATATCAACATTCCTATAAGCACCGCCGCGACAGGTTCAACGGAAGCAATCACGGGAACTTTCCCAGTGTCGGGAATACGTTTCAGGCTGTCATAATACACCATGTATGCAAGCGATGTAGGAATAAGCCCGTAAAGTAATCCAAGCCCCAAAATCCTGAAGTCTCTCAACGCTGGGGAAATATCTGGCCTCATAATCACAATAATTGAAATCAGTGCAAAGAAGAAACTGTACATGCTCACGGTTATTGAGTCCGTGTTTTCGCCCGCAAGCCTGCCTATTACAGCAGCCATGCCGTAGCAGAAACCAGTCCCCAATCCTGCGAGTATTCCGGTGAGATTCACATTTGCGCCAGAGAAGTCGCCTCCTGTTACTGTGAGAACACAGCCTATAATGTTCAGCATGAGCGCAAATATTTTCAGCGGTGGGAATTTCTCGTGAAAGATTATCCCTGATGCTATGGCTGTGAAGACGGGGGCAGTGTACATCAGCACGCAGGCAATTCCCATTCCGTTGATTCGTATCGAGGCTGTATAGAGAGCGTTGAAGATACCGTTGGAGATTATTCCGAGAAGCGCGCAGAAAAATAACGTGCGTTTGTCGATGGCTGTAATCTTCCGGCCACGTTTCACAGTCGAGGCAGCCAGCATTATCACGAACGCCCAGAACATTCGCAGGAAAGGTATCAATGCTCCGTCCGCGCCTAATGATGCCAGACCCTTCACAAAAACGCCGACAGTCCCCCAGAGAATCCCCGCGATGAAGATATTTATCATCTATCTTACGCCTGATTTCTTGAAGCTCTTTACTCCGAGAATGAACTTCATGACCTTCCTGTAATCCTTCGTCCTGTGAGCCTCAAGTCCTGAGCTTGCGTTGAGAGCGTATGGCTGGGGGTCAAGTTCGAGTGCCTGCTGAAAGTTCTCAGGGTTCAATCCGCCGGAAAGGAAGAACTTTCTTCTCACCCTTCCAAGCAATGACCAGTCGAAAGTCTTTCCATCGCCCGCGTTTCCGCCGTCGAGCATCACATAGTCAGCGGTTGAATATATGGCTTTCTCAGCATCCTGAGGCTTTGCTACTTTGTAGACCTTCATGATAGGGCAGCGTATGTATTCACGGAGAGCCGCAACATATTCAGCGGTCTCTTCGCCGTGAAGCTGTACCATGTTAAGCCCGGCAACTTCAACGCATAATGCGACGCTTTGGAGTGCCTCATTTGCAAAGACACCGACGGATTTTATGCCTTGACGTAATTTTGAGCGGAGATAGCTTGCGTGTTCTGGGGAGATGAAATGACGGCTCTTTTTGACGAAGACGAAGCCGACAAAATCAGGGACTAGCTCATTCATTATTCCGATTTCAGCTTCATGACATATACCGCAGATTTTTACTTTGACCATAATCTTGCCTCACATTAGGGAAAATAAAAGCAGAGCCGTAAAACTTCAAGCCCTGCTCAGAATTATATCAGGTTCAGACTTCGGCTACTTCACAAGCTCAACCTCAGGCTCACTCGGAATGCCGAAAAGCGGAATAAAACTGTCAAGCCCCGTAACAGTCAGCAGCAGCATCGACACCACAGCAATCCACGAGAGATAGTTGTGAGTGATTATGTCCATGACAGTAACCGAACCTTCAGCAGCAGGATATACAGCATAGACGATCCCCATGAAGAAAGCCATGAAGACGTGCCACGGAATGAGCTGAGAGCCGAACACTGCCATAGCGTCAGAGAGAGTTGCGTTCCTCAATGCGAGTTTGTACATGGCCGCGGGACTTCCTTTGACGTTCTTCTCGGTTAAGTCCTTTATGATGGGCGATATTGTAGCAATCTCCGCAAAGTCATTGGCAAGCGCAACGTTCCCTATGAGGCATAACAGACCGTTCGCGAACATTAGTTGCCTTACGTTATGTGCAAACTTTACGACGAGATTCGCAATCGCTCCGAAAGCGTCCATCTTGCTCATTACGCCGCCGAACGCGACAATCCAGAGTACCATTATGATTACCCAGTCGCCTGCCTCTGAGAAGCTCGCCTGAACCATCGCAATGAACTTCATGACATCCGTAACAGTTCCGGCAAACATTCCGCAGACAAGCGACCCAAAGATTCCCGCGCTAAGGCAAATGATAGTGTGAACACCAGCCCCTGCGAGGACTAAAACGGCTGCTAACGGCAGCACCATGTACCACGGCAGCCCGCCAGCTTGAACCTGCCTGAGAAGCGTAACAGCGGCGGGTCTTTTCTCGGACAGAGCCGTCCAAACAGTGTCGGGAATCTGAGCGATTACTTCACCGGCGCTGCCTATAGTGTCAGGCAATCCCATGCTCAAAGCCGCAACATAGAACGCAACAGCCCCCAGTAACAGGCAAAGAATCGACCATACACCCTGATGCTTTACTCTGTCGGTTATTGCTACTCCCTGAAGGGTTGAACTTACGACAGTAGTATCCGAGATTAGGCCGATATTGTCCCCGAAGCAAGAACCTCCCGCGATTGCAGAGACTGTGAGAATGACGCTTCCTCCGACGATGTGATTCAGCCACAGGAATATGGGGGCACATGCTGCAAAAGTCCCCCATGAAGTCCCTGTCGCAACTGAGAGTATTGCTGTTACTATGAGAGCTGTAACTGCTATGAGTTTGGCTGTTACTCCGAGCGATATTGCAACTGTGATAATTTCGGCGGCAACTCCTGTCTCCATGAAGCACGCAGCAACCGCATAAGCCATTTGAAGTATAAGGAACACAAGAACTACGCGCCTCATTCCCTCAACGGCAGAATCCAAGAGGTCGGAGAATTTTACGCGGGCGAAGATCATTCCCACTGCTATGGCGTAGAGCATGGCTATAGGTGTTGCGATGAGTATATCGAGGCCGGGTCCTATTGTTGAATTCATAAGGACACCGAGAACGATAACAGGACTGAGCTTCAACAGTGCGAGCATGAAGTTACTGCCTTGCCTCTCCATTAATTCTTCACCAATTCAACTTCAGGTTCTCTCGGAAGGCTGAACAGCGGTATGAACCTGTCAAGCCCCGTAACCGTCAGAAGAAGCATCGACACAACCGCAATCCACGCAAGATAGTTGTGCGTTATGATGTCGATAATTCCAACCGTGCCTTCAGCGACTGGATACACAGCGTACGCAATTCCCACGAAGAACGCAAGGTACACATGCCACGGGATTAACTGAGACCCGAAAACTCCCATAGCGTCGGCGAACGTCGCATTCCTAAGAGCGAGTTTGTACATTGCCTTTGCGTCGCCCTTAACGTGGCGGTCGGTCAAGTCCTTGATGATGGGTGAGATTGTTACTATCTGCGCCATCTCGTCAGCAAGTGCAGCATTACCCACGAGGCAGAGCAATCCGTTCGCGAACATCAGCTGTCTAACGTTGTGCGCGAATTTCAGGACAAGCGCGGCAATAGCACCGAATGCGTCCATTCTCCTCATTACTCCGCCGAACGCTCCAATCCAAAGCATCATAACGATGACCCAGCTTCCGGCATCGGCAAAGCTCGACTGTACCATCTCAAGGAACTTCATAACGTCCGTAACAGTCCCCGCGTACCAACCGCAAATTAGTGAGCCTAAAATTCCCGCGCCCAAGCAGATTAGAGTGTTAGCACCAGCCCCAGCGAGAACGAGGACAGCGATTAACGGTATCACCATGTACCATGACAATCCGCCCGCCTGTACCTGCTTCAAGAGCGTAACAGCCGCCGGACGTTTCTCCTCAAGGGCAGTCCAGACGGACTCGGGTATCTGTGCGATTGCCTCGTTAGCGTTTCCGATTGTGTCAGGAAGTCCCATGTTCACCGCCGCAAAGTAGAACGCAACAGCTCCAAGCACCAGGCACAGGAACGACCATACTCCCTGATGGCGTACCCTGTCAGTTATCACGACACCCTGAAGGCTTGAGCTTACGACCGTTGTGTCAGAGATGAGGCCGATGTTGTCTCCGAAGCACGAACCTCCGGCGATTGCAGAAATCGTGAGAACGACAGAGCCTCCGACAATGTGATTCAGCCAAAGGAAAATCGGCGCACATGCTGCGAACGTTCCCCATGAAGTTCCCGTTGCTATTGAGAGTATCGCGGTAACAACGAGGGCGGTTACGGCGATGAGCTTTGCTGTGATTCCGAGCGAGAGTGCGATGCTGATGATCTCGGCGGCAACTCCGGTCTCCATGAAGCATGTTGCAACAGCGTATGCCATCTGGAGAATCAGGAATACGAAGACGATGTGCTTCATGCTCTCGATTGCGGAGTCCATGAGTTCGGAGAATTTCACGCGCGAGAACACCATTCCGATGATGATTGCGTAGACCATTGCAAGAGGTGCGGCAAGAAGTATATCAAGGCCGAGCCTCATCAATACGCCCAAGACGAGGACAGGGCTTAATTTGAGAAGAGCTAACATGACGTTATATCACTCCTGAAAAGATAGAAATTTGCGGAATATTTTAGCAGAAATAAGTGCAGGCTGTATACTTCTATCAAAAAGGCGGTGTTGACATGAGGGTACTATTCATCAATCAGGTGTTCGGGAAAACCAGCACAGGGAAAATCACTTGCTCCCTCGCTGAAGAATATGAACGCGAAGGCCATGAAGTCAGGATTGCTTACGGACGTTTTCCGGGAAAGCGCGACGATATTGCAGTGAGGATAGGGACAATGTTGGATGTTCATGCTCACGCGATAATGACACGACTCACTGACAGGCACGGTTTCTATTCACGGAGGGCAACGAGGAAATTTCTGAAGTGGGCGGACGATTATGACCCCGATCTTCTCTGGCTTCACAATATTCACGGCTACTATATCAACATCGAGATGCTTTTCGGCTGGATTAAATCACGGCCAAACATGCGGGTATACTGGACGCTTCATGACTGCTGGAGCTTCACGGGGCACTGTGCGTATTTCACGATGTCAGGCTGTGAGAAATGGAGGACTCACTGCGGGAATTGCCCGGAAAGAAATTCATACCCCTCAAGCCTCAGAGATAACAGTTACAGGAATTATGACGACAAACGGCGGCTCTTCACTGGCGTAAAGGACATGACGATAATAACGCCTTCAAACTGGCTCGCAGGACTCGTCAGGCAAAGTTTCCTGAAGGATTACCCCGTCGAGGTCAGGCGCAACACAATCAATACAGAAATTTTCAAGCCAACCCCCTCAGACTTCAGGGCTAAATATAATCTTGAGGGAAAAATCGTAGTTCTCGGAGTTGCAAGCATATGGGAGAGACGCAAGGGCCTCGATGATTTTGTGAAGCTCTCAGAAATTCTTGACCACGATAAATTTGCGATTGTTCTTGTCGGCCTGACACCATCGCAGATAAAAGCATTGCCCAAAAATATCATAGCCCTTCAGCGTACAGAAAGCCCCAGAGAACTCGCTGAGATTTACACAGCCTCTGACGTCTTCTTCATGCCAAGCCGTGAGGAGAATTACCCGACCGTCTGCCTTGAAGCCGAAGCCTGCGGTACTCCAGTGATCGCCTATGACGCCGGAGGAAACTCTGAGGCAATTCACGATGGACGCTCTTGTGTCGTAAAGTGCGGGGACATTGAGGCCGTGAAGAATATTCTTGCGGAAAAATATTAAGCCGCAAAAAAAAACACCCCCCAATCTCTCAGGGAGTGCCGTGTAATTTCTATGAGCTTGTCTGTCCGTATCCGCCGCCTGATGCTGTGCCGTTGAGCTGGTTCAGTATGGCCGCGATTGAGTTCGCCTGCTGTGAGAGCTTCGAGAACTGAGTCTCTGTGTTAGCGTACCTCGTCCTCAAACTCTCCTCCATTCGGTCGAGCCTCTCCTGATAGTTCTCCAAGTACTCGTTGATGTTGTCGATCTGGCTCTGAATGTTCTCAATCTCGCGCGTCAACGTTCCCGATGTCTCGCCTGATGATGAGCTGCTGAGCATTGACTTTATCCACGTGTCGAAATTCCCCACAAACTTCAGCATCAACGCCTGAACTTCGTCAGGATTATCCTCAAGTGCCTCCATGAACTCGCTCTCGTCAAAGACAAGTTCTCCGCTCTTTCCGTAATCGTCCGAAGTTGATTCGATCCCGATCTGGTACAAGCCCTTGTAGGTGTAGTTCATCTTGAGGGCGTTCATGGCCGCCGAACCTGACATCGTGATCTCGTCGTTGCTTGATGACTGTATAACCAGCCTGTCATTCTCAACAACTGCCTTGAGCAACGGAGTCTTCAGCTTCTCGCCGTTGTCGTCATAGTAGATGTCATTCATAGCCCCGCCCTTCGTGTCGTCGCTAATCTTCTTCACGATAGTCTCCAGAGTGTCAGTCGGGTCAATCGTAACATCAACATACTTCGTCCCTATCCTCAGCCTAAGCGTCGATGAAGTTCTAAGACCGTTGAATGACATCGGGCCGTAGACTTCCTCGCTGCTCTTGCGCTGTGTGAACGAGAACGTGAAATTCTGGGACGTAAGGCTTCGCATCTGGCTCTTCGTGTTACGGAGGAGCGAATTTCCGTGAAGAAGCCCCCACCTCATTCGGAAGTCGTCGGAGTCAATAGTGGCTTTCGTGTCCTCGTCAACCTGCTTCTCGCTCATTCGGGTGTTCATCCAGCTCATGAGGTCGTTGTAAGAGTCAACAAAACTCTGAATCGACGTTACAGCTTTCTCAGCGTCATGTGAAATGTCTAGCGAGACTTCGCCGAGTCCCTTGAGGTGCATAGTTACGCCCTTGATGAGTTCGTTCTCGTAATCCGCGCCGATGTCGTTGGAGTCCCTCTCTACTTCCTCGCCGTCAACATCAAGTATAGCGTTCTTGGCCGCCGTGTAATCGTCATACGTAGTCTTGTCGGATTTCACGAAGCCCAGAGCGTAAAGAAGATCACCGTCAGAATCGTCCTCAAGGTCAAACGTGTTAGCGTCATACTCATATTCAACAGTAATCTCATCATTCATCGAGGGAAGATCGCTGTGTGATGTGAGAGGCGGAGTGAGCCAGCGGAAATTGAACTCCGTACCGCTCTTCGTGATGTCTGTGGAATATGCTGACCTTATCGCAGCGTGTCCGTCAGTGTCCGCAACGGGTATCCTGTCTCCGTTCTCATCGAGCTTATAATTTCCGTCGTCGTCCGTCTCGTACTGTGTCGGAGCGTCGAGCTTGTATGACAGTCCGTCGCCGTACTTCAGGCTGATCGAGCCGTTAGCCGTGGTCATTCCCAAGTCGGCCATGTCGAGGGTATCGGAGGAGTTCTTGCGCCCCGTGTAAGACGTTGAGTTTCCGTTGCTGTCGGTGATGTTCACGGTGTAGCTTGTGCCAGCTTCGGGGTAGAACCACTCGTAGCCGCCTTTATCGTCCGAAATCCACTCGATTACAGCGTTACCGTCAGCGTCGTCGGCAAGGTTGAAGTCTACTCCCTTGTAGAAAGTCTTCATGCCCTGAGTGATGGTAACAGTTCCGCCGTCAAGGTCATCGAGTGTTACAGAAGGTGAGAACGCGGCATCAGTTGCCGAACGCTTCAGGGTTGTTGATATGGTTTCTCCGCCCGTGAATGCCAGCTTGAAGCCAGTACCGTCAGCAGGAGTAATTATGCCTGTGCCGGAAAGCCACTCGATTTTGGTTGTGTGTTCGCCAGTATCAGAGTCAGCGTCCCCTTGAACGACCCTGTAATCAGTGCCGTAGATGTAGGATTTACCGTCAGAGGCAGAGAGTGTGAAGAATTTTCCCAGCGAGTCATCGATTTTATCCTGCGGTGTAGAGGAGGTTGGTGCAATATCTGCGAAATCGAGAATCTGCTCATAGCTCACTTTGTCGCCGCCGATTTTGCCTGCGCCGTCGGAGATTGCGATTGAGACTTCCTGAGACGTGTTTGCGGAGCTGTAGGTGTCAGTCCCGTCTGTTGACACTGCGAATGCATCGTAGTAGAACGTGTATGCGCCTGTGGGGTGCTTGGGACTCTCGTCATGAAGCCATACTATTTTGCCATCTGTTATCGTGTAATCAGCAGTATCATCAGTTCCGTCCGCGCTGTACTTATATGTTTTTGTGCCGTCTGTGCTGGTCAATACAACATCAGAATAATCACTCTCGGCAACGCTTGTTCCCAGAAGCGCGGTGAGTGTTGCTGTTTCGTTGCCGGAAGCCGAATACGTGTGAGTATACGCTACCGTGTATGCGCCGCTGGGAGGGCCGTCATGTGTCGCTGTAGCGTCATAATAGGGGTAAAAGCCCTGTGTGTTTCCGTCCGAAGCTACCCACGACAGGTTTGTAACTACCGGCCCTTCTGTTGATGAATTGTACATAGAAGACCTTATGACAAAATCGTCTCCGTAAGTGTAAGGCTCCGTAACATTTCCGCTTGCATCAGTAACATAGACATGAAAATTACTTCCGTCAGTGAAGAACTTAAAGTGATTTGAGCTTGCTACCCTGCTGCCCTCAATTACAGGGAGAGTCCCTTCATTAGCGTGGTATACGCTCTCGAGAGTTGTACTTGGGTCTGTATCGGTAGTCTCTGTAGCATTGAAGAAAGCTCCAAGCCCCCAGTCCACCCATACTCCAGAACTTGTGTGTCTGCCGCCGATTTGAGGGCTTGCTCCTCCGCTTGCTGATACATCAAACGAGGCAACAGGCTTCGTAAAGCTGACATTATACGCTGAGGGTCTGCCTGTGTTGCTCTCAATCCACGTAATATTCCCGGCTTCGTCAATAGTCCAGTCAGTACCGTATGCGTATGTCTTTGTCCCATCAGTGATTGTGAGCGTTGAAGCATAGTCGGCTGCGTCAACAGTTACACTTTTGAGGACTGTAGCGAGGGATTTATCGGTGTCGGTTTTATTCACGCTGCCCGAAGCCTCAGTAGTATAGTTCCCGCTAAATGCCAGTGCATAGCTTGCTGTAGTTGACGGAGAGGCTTTCATTCCGTATGTGGTCAGCTTTTTGTACTGCGTGTATGTCGTTACGGCTGTGTTAGCGTCGTTGATGTCAGTAGTTCCGTCATCATTCGCGTCCTCAGTAATTGCCCATGAGACGACATAGCCTGTGCGGTCATCATTCACTCGGATAACGTAATCCTTGCCGTACTCGTATGTTGTTGAGCCTGATTTCATCGTGAATGCTGAAGCGTCCGCAGGGTCAAGGTATGTTCTGAGTACACCGTCAGCGTCAGTGAGTGTTACGGTCGGGATTGCGCTCGTGCCGTTCGCTGTGTTGTATGCGTTCTGAAGCGATGTGAACTGCACGTCAGTTAATACGTCATCGCGTGAAGGTGTCGTACTGGTTTTCTCTATCCACTGTATTTCGCCGTAGTTGGGGCTTGTTTCATCAGTCTCAACCGTGAAATCAGTGCCGTATGTGTAGCCTCTGATTGTTAGCTTAGTGGAGTCGAACGTGGACATGTCGAAGTCTGAGCCGAATACTGTCGTGAGGAGTTTATCGTTGTCGGAGGCATTGACCCTTCCCATTCTGTTGTTGTCTAATTCATAGCCCACTCCGAAAGTAAACTGTGTTCCAGATGAAGGCAGGGGCTTACTAGTGCCGGATACTCCTGTAGCACCCTGATAGTCTACAACAGATGATGTTTGGCTTCCTCCGTTTGTTTTTCCCCAGATAATCTGCCAAGTTGCGCTTGCACTCGAAGGGTCTGTGCTTGTTGTACCTATGACATAATCAACGCCGTATTCGTATTGTGCCCCGTTTGAGGCTGTCATAAGAAATTCCGAGCGGTCTGCTGGGTTAAGATAGTAATTAAATTCGGTGTCGCTTCGGGTGCTCTGCGCAAACGCAATGTCTGAGTTTGTCGATTTTGAGTAAATATCATTAAGCGCAGTGTAATTTATGCTGATAGAGTCTCTTGCTGTTGTAGTTGGGCCTCTTGTGAAATTAACATCATAGCTCCCTGATTCTCTGTCGCCATACCTTACGATATACGAATCCGGCTCATCGGTGTACTTTATGTCAGTTACGCCCTTGTCAATGTTCCCTGTCGAATATGTTGCAGTCTCGGTCTTACTGTAATTCACCGTGTAGCTGTCCGGCTCATTCGTAGTAGCTTTTTCTTCCTCAAGCCACACGACTTTATTGTTCGTTATCGTGAAGTCCTTGCCGTAAACGTATGTCTTGCCCTCGTCATCAACAATCTTCGCCCTGCTTGCGAGTGTTCCGTTGTTGATAATGTCAAAGCCGATTTCCACATCGTCAGTGTTGTATGTGCCTTTGTTCGTGTAGACATCTCCGGCGGCCATCTTGTAGTTTATCTTAGCCTCGCCATCGAGTCCGACTTCGAGATGATCCTTGTCTCCCCTGTCATACTGCTTCCAGCGTATCTCGTTACCGTTGGCAACCTCGAAATCCTTGTGGATAACGTATGACTTTGTGCCTGACGTGATTTTCACGTTGTCATAGGCCGCTTCAGGTATCGAAATGTTGTTGAGCTTGTTCACGCCGGAAGAATAGTTATAGCGCGTTGTCTCGGTGGCTGTCATCGTTCCAAGCCCGGTGTAGTCGCTCTTGAGGATTAACTTGTTGTCAACTACTGAAGCTGTTACATATATTGGGCTTTCAAGAGTCTTGAGCGTCGTGTTGATACGGGACTTGAGGGATTCGAGTGTGTCGGTGGATTTGACCTCGATTCCGATTTTCTGGCCGCCCGCGTTGACGTACATGGTATTCCCGGAAACTCCGCTGAGAGTGCTGGATAGAGACGAGCCTGTAATCTGCTTTGAGCGGTTAATCTGTGCCGAAGCGAGCTGCTTGACCGTAACGTCCCAGACGTTGACCTCAGCATCAGCATTGACGGTGGCAGTTAAGACACCTTTGTATGAAGAATTTTTGTCGAGCCGCTCAATGTCGATAGTCTTGGCCTTGTATGTAGAGGGCAATTTGAGCGGGGACAACGAGGACTGAAGGCTGTTCATAGTAGTCTTCATTTCCTCGAATAGAGATTTCTTGTTGGTCAGGTTAGTTTTCTTGCTGACTTGGGGCTGGGCGGGTTTAGCGGCGTTTGTGATGATCTCGTCGATCATGCTCTCCCAGTCCATGCCGGAGACTATTCCTGACACGCTCATTGCTGCCATTTTGCAAACCTCCTGTTCTGTGAAGAATATCCTGCGTAATTTATCGGTGTGATCAGCGGGAAAAATTAGACTTCTTCGAGTTCTTCAGGTGTCAGTTCGGCCAGTTCCATGATTTCCTCATCACTTAGTCCCATTTCCCGCATACGCCGAGCGATATTGAGTTTTTCCTGCAAGCGAGCCTCCTCGTAACCTTTCATTCTAGCTTCGGCTCTGATTGTATTCTCGTCCATTACGCTCCTTAGCATATCAAAGTAGCTTATATCCGAGAGAAAACGGCCTACAGCGTCCACGAGAACATTACGGAATGCACTCATCTTCTTTGACCACTCTACTGCTTCGTCTAACCTTACGGCCTCTTCTTCCTCTTGTGTCATTATTTCAGCCTCCTTATCTCGTCAACGGGTAATTCGAGCAACGTGTGAATTTCGTCTTCGTCGTAGCCCCGTGCGATCATGTTTCTTGCAGCTTTGAGCTGTCGGGAATAGTCGCCCTCAGCAAAAGCCTTTACATGCTCGTCATAGCGTACATCTGTTTCTCTAATGCTTGCAACCATATATTCCTGCCTCCATTTCCTGTTAAGCTTGGCAAAAACCATGCGCTTCTTAATTTCGTGAATGAATGGGTCATCACTTTCACGCCCTGCCACAAAGTCAAGAAACGCTTTCATCTTTTTGCCGACTCTGTCCTTGCCGTAAGCGTTCAAGAACATTGTAGTCTCTCCGTCGTTAAGCTCCAGCTTCTTGTTCTCACAGCAGAATTTCCTGAACGTATACACATGTCTTCCCAGCTTGAAAGGGTCAAACGTGCAAATGAATATCACGAAAGCGTCAGGGAGGTCAATATACGACACTCCCTTTTCGAGAATATTCCCTCCCATTGAGAGATGATAAGCCCTCGTACGTTTCATCAGGTGAATACTGTCTGATGTCTGCATCTCAACATCGAGTACCTTCTTTTCGTCAGCGTCTATCAGCGTGTCAAAGCGCACTCCGCGAGAATCAACGCCTGACCTTATGGGTGCCTGTATCTGAACGGAGCGTATTTTCCCGATATTTGCCGCCGGAAGTATTCGCCTCAGCATCTCGGAGCATATTTCAATATCCTGCATAACCTTTCCGAAGAGAAAATCATTTGACAGCTTCAAATTCTCCCACTGTCTATCAGCCGGAAGATTCAGGGCATTGAAACGCGCCTCTATTTCCTCCTCACTCCACATCAAAGCACCTGACCCCTCACAATATCATCAAGCGTCTGACGTTCGGCAACAACCCTCGCTTTCCCGTCCTCAACAAACACTACCGCCGGCCTCATGAGGCAATTATAGTTGCTCGACATGCTGAATGTGTATGCCCCCGTGTTATAGAGCGCGATGACATCTCCAGCTTTCACCGCCTGAATTTCAGCGTCGTCAATGAGAATGTCGCCCGACTCACAGCACTTCCCGACGATTGAGACCTTCCCGCCGTTCGATGGGTGATAGATTTCTCCGTCAGCATCGTCAACTTTCACAGCGTTGTACTCGGCCTGATACAAGGCAACTCTCGGATTGTCCGCCATTCCTCCGTCAACAGCAATGTACGTAACTTCGGGTAATTCTCTGACGTTCTCGACGGTGTAGAGAGTGATTCCAGACTCGGAGATTATCCAGCGTCCAGGCTCAAGGATTGCGCGGGGGACTTCAAGATTGTATGTCCTGCAACCGTCAATGAGAGCTTTCATCATCGCGTCGGTGTAGTATTCTGACTTCATGGCCGGAATTGCGGGGTTGATTACAGCTCCGAAGCCTCCGCCCATGTTTAGCTCGCAGGTCGTGAAATTCAGCGAGTCCTTCAAGTCCTTCATGAGACGGAGGATTACGTCTATTGATTTCGTGTAGTCGTCGGTGTCGAAAAGCTGTGAGCCAACGTGAAAATGCAATCCCCTCATGTCGACATGCTGACATTCCCGCGCGAACTTTATCGCCTCCGTGAGCATTGACCCCTCACGTGAATCTGCCGGAACTCCGAATTTGCTGTCCGTTCTTCCCGTAGCAATGTACTTGTGTGTGTGAGCGTCAACTCCGGGCGCAACTCGTATCATTACCTTCTGGACTATTCCGGCTTGACCTGCGAACTCGTCAATCGTCCTAATCTCGTCAGGGTGGTCAACGATTATTCTCCCGACACCTGATTTCACAGCAGCTTCAATCTCAGCTCGGCTCTTTGCGTTGCCGTTCATCTCGATTCGTTCGGGCGGAAATCCCGCACTCAATGCCGTATGAAGCTCCCCAAGTGAAACGACATCAAGGCCGAGTCCCTCATCTTGGATCAGCTTTGCCATCGCTCGAATGAGGAATGCTTTTCCCGCGTAACGTACCCTCGTGTTCGGCCAGCGTTCAAGGAATGTCTCGCGTAATTCACGGCACCTCGAACGTATTATCCCGCTGTCGAAAACGTATAACGGTGTCCCGAATCTCTGCGCTAATTCTTGGCAGTCAACGCCGCCCCATGTTAAATGTGAAATCTTAATGCACCCTTTCTTCGTCATGATGTTATGATTATACAAAAACTTGGGAAAAGGTATCACTCTATTATGATTCGACTGAACGATTGGGAACGCGATAATTTCATAAATACGCCTCATCTTCCTGACATCACAGTAATATTTCCATCGAGGGAGATATATTTTTCACCTGAGCTTTTGAACGTAATGCGCCTCAACATTGACACATGCCCGAAAACTTTAGACCAATGGTACGAGCTTTGCCACCCAGAAGACCACATGAAGCTCGCAAAACTCGAAGCGGCAATCTACGGCCACGAAAGCACAATCACTTTCACCCGAAAACTCTACTGCGGGGACGGATATTACCGAAACTTCAGGCTCGACGCTCTGATTCAGCGGGACAATTCAGGTCGGCCTCTGAAGCTGTCAGGGTCTGAGACTTTGGCATTGAGCGCGTGGCTTGCGGCGGCTCAGGAGGGCGACAGAATCGAATGCACGGAGTCAAACGGCCGCGCTAAGATCCTTGAGGCTGTGAGAGTTCAAGGCGTAATGACGCTCCGCGATATAGGCTGGATTGAGGACATGGAGCAGGAGAATTTGAGGCTAAGGCGTGAGATTCAACGGAGAATTTTCACGAAGTCAGCGGAAATTCCAGCACTCCCCGAAGATTTCAGCATCGCAACAATCCTCCGTAACAGGCTCGAAGACTGCATAAAGTCCGCCCTGAACGTCCTCACAGGCGACAACAGGTTAAAGGCTTTACGTCGCTCACTCAATGAAACTTGCCTCACTATTGGGATTGCCGGCCTCACTTCAAGCGGTAAATCATCGTTCGTAAACGCACTTCTTGGCGAGAGGCTAATCCCCGAACAGACCCGCGCAACTACGAACATTCCCATAATATGCCGCGAGGGTGAGTCAAGGTCAGCAAGAATAATGTATCAGGACGGACGTACAGAGGACATACGCGGGGCGAGGCTCACGGGTTCATACATGAAGGACGTAGCATCAGAGAGCCACAATCCCGGCAACAAGTCAGGAATTTCACGCATCGAAATCACAATGCCCGGCGCAATGATTCCAGAGGGGATTTGCTTCGTGGACACTCCCGGCTTCGACGCTCTCGCAAGTTCAGGCGGTGCTGCTCTGCGTAACGTTCTCCCTGAACTTGACATGATAATTTACGTTACACCAGTGAGAGCAAGGCTGAAGGGTGCGGATTACGATTACCTCCGTGTCTTAACGACAATGAATGACAGGCTTGTATTCGTGCTATCACAAATTGACCTCGAACGCGACGACTCAGAGGCAGGAAGGGTGATAAATTCGGCGCATGACAAAATTCTCGGCGACATAAACGCAATTCGTCAGGACATGAGGAACTTTTCAACAAACAGGCATGATTACGACGTTATACCAGTGTCGTCAAAGACCGCTCTCGAAAACTTCTACGACAAAAAGTCTCAGGCTTGGGCTGACTCTAACATTGAGGACGCTGTGAGGTATTTCGCGCCTCTGGGATATGAGTCATATACGCGGGCGTTGCTTCTTCGGGCTGAAAGGACGCTCAGGCTTGTTGACGGCGTAATTTCAAGGAAGGAGGTTACAGGGTCTTCGCGGTGGAGATTACAGGAGGTTGCAGGGAAACTTCGGAAGATTCTTGCTGACCGTGAGAATTTGCCGGAAATGCCGTCGGGTTACGCATTCGCCGAGAGCGTTATCACCCCCAAGAATCAGAACCGTAACATTCTCTCCTCGCTGATTACGTCGATGAGGGAGCGTGAATTTCGTACGCGATTCTTCGCGCTTGAGGCATTCAAGGGGAAAAGCAAGGCCCTCCTTCTCGGTGCTGAAAGAAATCAGAGCTTGAAACTCTTTTCGAGGCTCGCACATAACCTCATGCTTGAGGCTCTTCCTGACGGCGGCGTTACTTCGGGCGAATGGCTATGTACCGGCCATGTCTCACCGTTCGGGTGCATAATGATTCCTGTTACTGGCAGCGACGATAATATTCTCATTGCTCCGTCGAACGTCAACATTTCACAGAATATTGATTGGCACAAGCTGTTCCGCGAATACGTCCCTGTAGTCAGCGTTGACCTTGCGAGGGTTGACTCCGGGCTTTCGGACTTGGTGAACTCGCCGTATATTACTGGGCTTGCGCTTACGGACTGGGTGCTGTCGTTCGGGAACGCAGGACTTTTCGACACGCGGCAGATTGATCTAGTGTCGCAGGTGCCGAAAAGAGTCAGGGAGTTCGTCGAGTTGAACGGCCTGAAGTCCCCCGAATGGTTCATTTACGAGAACTATAAGATATTTTAGCGAGGAAATTATTGATTAGCCTCCTTGCAATGCTGGCCTCGCCGGGAATGTGCATGTTCTGGATTTCTTCCGGCGAGAAAAATCCCGCGTCCAATATTTCAACACCGTCCGCTCTAACATCACCAGACTCATATTCAGCCGTGAAACCAAGCATCAATGAGTTCGGGAACGGCCATGTCTGACTTCCGAAGTATTTGATATTCTTGACGGTTATGTTGACTTCCTCCATGATCTCGCGCCTCACTGCCTCTTCAACTCTCTCGCCCGGCTCAACAAATCCCGCGATTACGCTGTAACGGTCATCAACCCACGCGGCATTATGAGCAAGCAGCAATTTACCCTCGCGTTCAACCGCAGTGATCACAGCCGGAGAAATCGGAGCATAGTAGACAGCCCCGCAAGCCTCGCATTCACGGCCATAATCGTTTGTGTGCGGAACGAGTTTAGCCCCGCAATGTGAGCAGTATCTCGCGTTCCTGAACCATGCCGCAAATTGAAACGCACTCGAAGCAATACTGAAAGCCGCATCGCCTGCCTCATACCAGAAATCACGGAAGCCCATGAGCTTCTCACCTTCACGAAGACTCTCTGGCTCTTTCACTTCCAGCCATGACGGTAACTTTTGCCAGACTTCGGGAAGTTCACGCGACGAACGAATCACATCAAGCCCCGAAATGTCATCATTCCCAAAGTCATAACGCCCGTCACGAAGAAATATCTTGTTTCCGCAGAATATCATCATTTCTTTCAACGCTCCTTTGTGCCGTATAATATACTCCAAAAATTCAAAGGTGATTATATGCTCTCTCTCACTACAGCAGGAAAATCCGCTAATGACGCGCTCAATCTCGTCAA
Source organism: uncultured Fretibacterium sp. (assembly GCA_937915755.1). Taxonomy (GTDB): domain Bacteria; phylum Synergistota; class Synergistia; order Synergistales; family Aminobacteriaceae; genus JAFUXM01. The sequence goes on from CALGGR010000268.1 coordinate 29,497, forward strand.
GAATGCCATCACGGGAAGCGGCGAACCTCTTAAAATTATGGTTGACGGCCCTGTTCAAGCTGATACTGTCAAAAGGTTTCTTGACTCTCAGGGGTATTCGGTGATGATTGAGGACGACGAAGGTACTCTCTACCTTACCGCCGCTAAGGAAGAAGAAAAGCTCGCTCCCATGAAAATCCAAGCAAAGCCCGTAAAAGAATCAGCCGGAACAATCGGGGTCATAATTTCATGCCGAAACAAGGAATATAATTCGTCATTCATGAAGAAGTTTCTGTTGTCGCTCCTGAAAGCTGACATTAAGCCCGATGTTATTGCGCTTCTCGATGCTGCTGTGAAAATTGCCGCCTATAACTCGCCTCTCTGCGTAACTCTCAAGAAACTTGAGGCTGAGGGTGTACAAATACTAATCTCGGAGTCATGCGCTGACAGGCTTGGTGTTACTGAGGCGGCTGGTGCTGGAGTTATCGCTGACATGGCAGAAATCCTTGACGAAATTTTTTCATGCAGTAAGATTGTCAGCATCTAGCTCAAAGGAGGATTTACATTGTCGTACAAACTTGGTGAAGTAATAATCTCGCGTGAAACAATCGCGAAAAGAGTTAAGGCTCTTGCTGACGAGATAGCTCAGAATGCGGAGAAGGACAAGCCCCTCGTTATCGTCGGAATATTGACAGGGGCGGCGTTCTTCTTGACCGACCTCGTCAGGGAGCTTCCTGAGGATTTGGACGTGAGGGTTGACTTTATGTCGGTGGCCTCGTATGGAGACAGCACGAAGACCAGCGGGGTTGTGAGGATTTTCCACGACCTCAAGACGAACATCGAAGGAAAGAATGTCATCGTCGTTGAGGACATTATCGACTCTGGGCTTACACTGTCGCACCTTCTAGGACTTCTTCAGGGAAGGCACCCAAACAGCTTGAAGGTTTGCGTTCTCCTCGACAAAAAGGAACGTCGGAAGGTTGATGTCGATGTTGATTACTGCGGGTTCAGTATTCCTGACAAGTTCGTTGTTGGATATGGGCTTGACTGCGCTGGTATGTGGAGGCATCTCAAAGACATCAAGTACGTGATCGAAGAATAGTCAGCAAAGATTTCTCCCGGTATTGCAAAACACAGTGCCGGGACTTTTTTCGCTTTTATGCGCTCTTACTTTCCCCACAAACTGCTATAATCTTCAACATTATTTTCATTGGAGGTAATATTCATGTCGGAAAAACCGCGTGAAACTTTCGCAAGCCGCCTCGGATTCATCTTCTTGTCCGCAGGCTGTGCAATAGGTCTCGGAAATGTCTGGCGTTTCCCATTCATAACCGGGCAATATGGCGGGGCTGCATTCGTCCTCATCTACATACTCTTCCTTCTCATTCTCGCAATGCCCATAATGGTCATGGAGTTCGCAGTTGGCCGCGCTTCTGGTCAGAGCGTCTCAAGGTCATTCGCTGTCCTAAGGCCGGAGCATAAAGTCTGGTCGCTTTGGGGATATATCGGCTGGGCGGGAAATTACATCCTCATGATGTTCTACACTGTCGTCAATGGCTGGATGATCGCCTACACTTACTATTCGTACACAGGAAAGCTCGAGGGTCTCAACCCCGACGCAATAGGCTCGTTCTTCGGCGGTCTTCTCGCTAACCCTTATGAGCTTACGTTCTGGATGGCAGTGGTGATCATTTTCGGCGCATTGGTCTGCTGGGCGGGATTGCAGAGTGGCGTCGAAAGCATCACGAAGATCATGATGTGCGGTTTGCTGGCACTTATGATAATTCTTGCCGGGCGTTCCGTAACCCTTGACGGCGCTGAGAAAGGTCTCGAATTTTACCTCAAGCCCGATTTCAGCAAGCTCTTCTTCAACGAGGCCGGTGAATTTTCGCTCTCACATTTAGGGACGACCCTCTACGCAGCATTGGGGCAGGCATTCTTCACGCTCAGCATCGGTATCGGCTCAATGGCAATCTTCGGAAGCTACATCAAGCGCGACAGGTCATTGCTCGGTGAAAGCGTCATCATCACAGCCCTTGACACCTTCGTCGCACTCATGGCCGGACTGATCATATTCCCGGCGTGCTTTGCTTACGGCATAAATCCGGGAGCAGGACCGGGACTAATCTTCGTTACGCTTCCCAACATGTTCAACCAGATGCCCGAAGGAAGGATTTGGGGCGCACTGTTCTTCCTCTTCATGAGCTTTGCAGCGCTCTCGACGGTAATTGCTGTCTTCGAGAATATTGTGGCGTGCTTCATGGACGGCTTTGGATGGTCAAGGCATCGCTCGGTGTTCGTCATGGCCGTCAGTGTAATCATTCTGTCGATACCGTGCGCTTTGGGCTTCAATGTCTGGTCGGACGTTCAGCCACTTGGCGCGGGGTCGGGAATACTTGACCTTGAGGACTTCATTCTCAGCAATAACCTCCTTCCCATTGGCTCGCTGATATACTTGACGTTCTGCGTTACGCGTTACGGCTGGGGATGGGATAACTTCATCGCTGAGGCCGACTCTGGAAAGGGCGCAAAATTCCCGCAGGGTCTGAGGAGCTACTTCACTTACGTCGTTCCGGTGATAATTCTCGTCATTCTCATAACGGGATATTATCAGACGTTCGCAAAATAGCGGTTATGCTATAATTATCGCAATTCATATGAGGGAGGAAATTACGATGACAAAGTATGTCTGCACAGTATGCGGATACGTTTATGACCCAGAGGCCGGAGACCCCGATAACGGCGTTGCTCCTGGAACGAAGTGGGAAGATGTCCCAGAGGATTGGGTCTGCCCGCTTTGCGCTGTAGGAAAGGATCTTTTCGAGGCTCAGTAGACTTTAGAGCGTTCAGTGCCTCCCGTTTTTAGTAGCGGGGGGCTTTTTGTTATATAATGATGGCATTTCTTTAGGAGGTGTATTTAATGGGATTACTTTTCGCTTTCATCGCTGCAACTATTTTCCTCTTCGGCCTGTATCAATGGGCATTGAGCGGCGCAAGTTTATGGCAGATTTTCAGGATAAGGCGCGGGGAAAAAGACATGTCCCGTGATGAAAAGAAAGATGCAGAGCGTGAAGTCAAAAAACTCGAAGCAGCTGCTGACAGAACTATCTCAGCTTCTCTCAGAATTATCGCCTTCCTCGCCGTATTCGTTTGGCTGTTTCTAGGCGTTACATTGATACTCGAGTTCTTTGGCATTAACTGGGTAAGCTCAATGTATTCACGTGCAAAATCCTACTGGGTAGCGCCAGGTGTGCAGACTCAGCAGAGTACCCAGACACGCAATGATACCCTCCGTAACATGGGTAACAGCTTCAGGAGGTAGCACGTGATTAAGCTCGCAGTTTTCGACCACGACATGACCATCGTTGACTCCAGTTACGCTATCATGGCCGGCTTTAATTACGTCGCTGAACATGAAGGCCTCCCGCTGGTATCTCATGAACTCACTATGAAGTACATCGCTACCCCAATTCCGACGTTCTGCGAGGGGTTGCTTGGAGATTACAGGCCGGAATGGATCAAGCTCTACAGGTCGCAGAGCAAACGTCTGGAGCAGGAGCTTATACAGCCTTACCCGGACACAGTCTCAACTCTGAAACGCCTCCGCGAAATGGGCTTGAAGTTGGCTGTACTCTCGAACCGCGAATTTCCGTCAAAAGTCCTCGAACATACTGGACTGAATATATATTTTGACGCTATCGTAGGTGCTGAAGAACCCTATGGCAAGCTGCCCTACAAACCTGACCCGGCCATGATGAACGCCCTGATGTCCCACATGAATGTCTCGCCCTCTGAGACCATCTATGTCGGAGACGCTGACCTCGATATTGTTACGGCTTTGAGCGCGCATGTTCGTGGCATAGGCATAACTAAGGCCAACTTCTCGCAAGAGGATTTCAGGCTCTTGGGCGCATGGAAAAGTATAGATAATTTGAGTGAGCTAATTGGAATCGTTGAACAGGATGCAATATGCTAACAGCCTTGTAAATGCCTCCGGGCCTCTTGCGGCTTACGGTGAGTACACTGAGGATACGCCTCAGCCATCGAGTTACGGTCTGCCTTCGCGGAAGAAAACTTTTATCCCGGTTAATCATCTCTCGGGTGAGCTTAGTCCGTATCTCAAACTTCACGCTGATGACCCCGTAGGCTGGTACGCGTGGGGAATTGAGGCCTTCAAAACCGCAAGAAGCGAGGATAAACCGATATTCCTATCTATAGGCTACAGCTCGAACCATTGGTGCAGCGTTATGGGGCGGGACTGTTGGGCTAATCTTGAAGTAGCCGGAATGATTAACGACGCTTGCATTCCTGTTCTTGTTGACCGCGAGGAGAGGCCTGACATTGACGCCGTAATGCTCGAAATTTGCCGCGTTCAGAACGGAAGCGCAGGCTACCCCCTCAACATCTTCATGACGAATGAGGGAATGCCTTTCATGTGCCTTACATGGCTCCCAAAAAGGACAATGGGGCAAATGGTCGGGATTACTGAGATTATGCCGCGAATTAAATGGCTTTGGACTGTCCAGAGGGATGATGTTGACCGCGCGGCTAATGAGCTTTCGAGGACAGCAAAGGAACGTTTTAGCACACTCGCCGGTGAAAAGCACAAATCCTCCGGCCGAATCGGGAAATTCACAGCGTATCAGGCACTCGATGACACTCGCTCAATATTTGACATTCGCTGGGGAGGCTTCGGATCTTCCCCAAAATTCCCGGAACACGACAAGCTGCTCTTCCTCATCAACCAGTCATCGCCCGAATCTTCAGCATCACAGCATGACAAGTCCGACGCCTCAACGATGACTGACATAACTTTGCGCAGGATGTGGAGAGGCGGCATTCATGACCACTTGGGCGGGGGATTCTCGCTTTACTCAGCCGATGAGCAATGGCTGGTCCCGCATTTCGAGAAGCTGCTCTGCGACAATGCCATGCTTCTTCTTATAGCCTCGATGTCAAGGAGGCTGTCCGAAAACTCGTTCAACAGGCTACTTGCTGAGGACATAATATTTTGCCTCACGAAAGATTTTGCTGACGGCAATTCATTCTCACAAGGCCTCAAGTCAGCGATTGACGGTGATACTCCTGACGGTGAAGGACGATATTACCTATGGAACGAAAACGAGATTAAGCGTATTCTTCCTGAGGGCGATGCCGGGCTTTTCTGCGCGGCTTATGCTGTTCTTCCGAGCGGGAATTTCGGGAGCGAACTTGCCGGATCTCAAATGAGCTGGAACATTCTCTATGAGGCTTCTACTGTCACGGAGCTTGCAAGGCGTTACGGTATTAAGGGGACAGAAGTAGCATCGAGATTGTATGAGGCGCGGAAGATATTGCTGGATTACAGGGACAAGCGTTACCCACTCAGAGCTGACAACAAAGTCCTCATGAACTGGAACGGCCTCGCCATTGCCGCACTCGCTCATGCATCCGTCTCATTCAACGTTCCGGAATGGCGTGATATTGCTGAACGTACAGCGCTATTCATCACTAAGAGCTTTCATGACAAAGAAGGCAACTGGTCCAGGGTCTGGATTGACGGGAAGATTCATGTTCCTGCTACAGCTGAGGATTTCGCGTACTTTCTCTGGGGGGTTGTCGAGATATTCAAGGCCGCTGTACACTTTAATGCCGGCGAAAAACAGTTGAACGAATGGAAAGATGTCGCAAGAAATATCGCGGATATAATGATTGATAAGTTCGGTGACACTCAAAATGGCGGGCTGTTCCTTACAACTGAGACCATCGCTGGTATACGCCTTAAATCGGCGGAGGATTCTAACTCAATTCCGTCATATAATTCTGTAGCGGCCATGATGCTTGACGAACTGGCTTTCATTCTTGAGGACAAGAAGTATTCCGACTTCTCCAGGAAAATCATCGCCTGCTTCGCTCACTATGTAAGGGAAAATCCGATGCGATGTCTGTCAATGATTACGGCTGATTTGATGTGGAAGCCGTTTAAGCCCAAGAAGAAGCCTGAGCCTGAGCCTAAGCCCGTTCCAACTGATGAGGAGCTTAACCGTGAAGAGCCGGAAGTCTCAGCCGAAATTACAGAGGAGAAGAAACCTTCACGCGCATCAAGAAGGTCAGCTAGAACTGAAACACCGTCAGCATCATCAGGAAGGAGCGATAGGGCATCGAGGAGAAGTGCAAGACCTCACAGAACTCGTGAGAAATAATATATATTGGGAGGAATAAATTTTGTACAGTTTACGTAAAGCCGCGTTAATTTTGGCGGTAATAGCAATTTCGGCGGGAGTTTCATTTGCCGATTACCAGTTCGATGACCTTCAAGGCCCAAGCGGTGTGAGTTCGCAGTGGGTTGTCATTAACGACACAAATGACACATTCGGCGCATCACACAGCGAGGCAGTGAGAATTTCAGCTGACCTTCTCACTTCGGGAACAGCCAGGCTCGATGTCATCAGCGGAAACTCGGTTAATACCGTTCAGGACAGGAACCTTCAGACGTTCTTCCTTGTTCTAAGCGAGGGTGCAGGACAGTTTGACATGAGCATGAGGTCGCAGGCACTTGCGTTCGACGTAAGCACTCCAAATCTCGGCTTGAACACAATCGTCAACGAGAACCTTACGCCTTACATCGACACTAAAACTGCTGACCAGTCCAACAATGACACGTCAGAATGGAAGACGTTCCACTACAGCATCGCAAGGCAGAATGACAGGAACAAATACGACACGGTTATACAGTCGTTCATGTTCCAGCAGAATCCGGACCGCGCTCCATCTCAGGCAATCACTCGCCCTATGGTAATCTCCAACGTCTACTCAGGAACGGCCGCTAACAGTCAGGCTCCACTCGTCGTGAGGATGGCACTCCGGGATTCTTCTGGCGCTGATGGAAATATCATTGCTTACGATCGCTCAACATGGACGATGAACCAGAGCAAGACTGCCGGCGGAAACCAGTGGGTATTGATTCCTGTTGACGATCTGAACACCGACAACACTCGCATCGAGTACTACCTCACGACCGAAATCGCCAACAACACGTCATACCGTTACGCAGTGCGATATCCCGACAGCACGGGCGGGACAGTTCCTCCGTCAGCGTGGAAGTTCGACATCTTCCGGCCACAGGGAACGACGAACATTCCGAGAACTTTCCTTCTTGCCGCAGAGAGCAATATCGCTCCCGGACTGGTTACGGTCTACAACAGGCGCTATAACGTCAATGAGTACAACAAGACGCCGATTCACGTCTTTCCCGTTGATACACCTGACTACGGAGACTACGATTTGAGCCTCAACCACAGGATCATATTCGGCAAAAGGCTCGGCGAGACGTACAGGTACCCAGCTCAGGAGGGGCGTTTCAACCTTTTCGAGGTTACAGCGTTCCAGCCAAGACTCGCAAGCACAACGTTCTATGACGACGTTGCGAGGGTAACGAACGGTACGGGAACAGTCTCAGTCCCGGCATCGCAGCTGTTTTCCGCAAGCTCAATAAAGCGTGATGTAATTGCTGACGATGTTTTGCAGTATTTCACGGTTGACCAGAGTATCCCGTCAGACGTGAGGAACTCCGGTTCTGATGGAATGCTACCGTTGCACATCACGTTCAACATTCCTGTAACTCTCATCAATGATAATGCCTGGTGGAACGAAATGCTCAAAGTCTGGAGGAACACAGGAAGAATCGAGGACATGTTTGCCAACAAATACGACCTCTATCTCAGGGCCGGAGACTCTAACGTCTGGAACTTGACTCAGGAACTCAAGGACAAGGGCTTCTACAACGAACTCGTTAAAGTCTTTCTCGATGAGGACAGAGGCAGGCTCACTCAGGACAACTACAGCGGGCTTCTCACGATCAGCTTCATCGTGATGTTGATGGACGGTACGAGGGACGGAAAGAGGCCGGAACTCAGCATAGTCCCTGACAACTCGATTGCACAGCAGAACAACTACATCGTGGTCCGCGACGGAACTCAGGATAACCGCTGGAACATGACGTTCTTCGTTGCACCTTCGGGCTGGCAGGACAATCCAAATTACGGCAATACTGGCAACGGCACCAACAATGAGACCAGCGGAACGGGAAGTTCGGGCGGCGGCTGCAATGCGATGGGAATAGCAGCAATGCTCGGAATTACCGTACTCATTCTCAAAAGGAGGGGGTAACCTTGAGGAAATTACTTGCGCTTATGTTCCTGTTGATATTCCCTGCAGTATCATCGGGAGCGTCGGCAGACTCTATCACCATTCACGTGAACGGAACAGAATCAATCCTAACGATGGAGCCTGAGGTCGTCAAGGATTATGTTCCTGCAGTAATGAGCGGCGACGAGGAGATTTCGCCCGAAGAAATCGGCGAGGTTATGTTTCCGGCGCTTTCTGGGACGAATTACACGTTCGAGACAGTTCCAAACGCTCTCGACTTCACAATAAGTCCTCGAAGCTACATCTTGGACCGTTATCGCGGGATTTACTACGGTAATCCGAGCTATGACATAACGTTCGACCCTATGTTTCCTGAAGCAGCAGGCCGTCCTATAAGCACGACTGCCGGATATGCGATTGAGACGGGGAACATTGCTTCAACGGTGGACTTGTCGGATTACGGTGCGATCTCGGATATTACGTTCACAGCATCACCACGCTCAATAACTGCGCCATATGGAAACCGTCATTTCGCAGCAAGCGGAACTCAAAACGTAACGTTCTCCAATATCACGTTCAACGGCGACGATACGGGCGGGGGCGTAACTGTCTCATCGGGAACAGTAACTTTCACGGGCTGTACGTTCAGCAGGTGTGATTCTTCCGGGAACGGCGGAGGAGTTGAGATTACGGACGGAACTGTAGTGTTCACATCGCCGACATTCTCTTCATGCAATGCCTCAACAAGAGGAGGCGCACTTTCTGTCTCCGGCGGTTCAGCAACTCTGACGGGTGCATCGTTCTCAAACTGCACGGCCTCAGATTACGGCGGTGCTGTCTCGGTCAACGGAGGAACAGCGTCAATCACTGGAACGTTCAACAAGAACAGCTCATATTCCGGCGGTGCTGTCTCAGTAACTGGCGGGAGCATTACGCTTTCGGAGGCCTCATTCACTGACAACGATGCCACGAACAACGGCGGTGCAATATACTCGTCATCGGGTCTCACGCTTGGAGCAAACGTAACGTTCAACACGATTTCAGATTCTGCACCGAACAAGGCCACGAACGGCGGAGCATTGTACATAGCTTCTGGAACGTCGAACATCTCCGGCTCACGTGTTGAGTTCACGGAGAACAAGGCAGAATACGGCGGGGGAATTTACATCGCTTCAGGAACAGTCAACGTAACTGGCGAGAGTGTAACCTTCAGTGGGAACACAGTCTCAGAGGACGGCGGTGCAATATGGGCAGGTTCAGGCTCACGCGTGAATCTCACAGGCGATTCACTCAGCATCAGCAACAATCAGGCAACATCAGGCGACGGCGGCGGAATTTATGCGTCTGGCAACAGCACGGTAACTCTTGAGGCAACATCGCTTGGAAGTAATCAGGCCGAAATCGGACGCGGGGGAGCTGTCTTCATGGCCGGAGGAAGCACGCTCAACGTTTCCGGCGCAGTATCACTCGCGAGCAACAGGGCGAATTTTGGCGGCGCAATTTACATGGCAAACGCTAGAAATTCAACCAACCTCAACATAAACGGCACTGATGCAGTAACGTTCACCGACAATGACGCACAGACTTCCGGCGGAGGAATTTACGCTGAGGCAAACTGTGTCATAACCCTTGAGCCTGAGCTTACATTCACGGGAAATTACGCCCGGAACGGTAACGGCGGTGCATTGTGGGTAACTGATGCTTCACAGCTCCCGGAAGGTACGGTGATATTCTCCGGCAACCATGCAGTGAAAGTCTCGTCAACGTCAACGGTTGAAGGTTCAGGAGGAGCGATTTACGTTCAGGGTTCGGCAACGTCATCGGCAATAATCGGGCCTGTCAGGATATACTCCTTCGAAGGCAACAACACGGCCATGAGCTATGGCGGCGGTATATGCTCAAATTCCGGTGACATAACGTTCGAGGGCTACACTGGCAATAAGGCCATAACGACAGTGAATACAGCATACTTAGGCGGAGGACTTGCTGCATCATACACTGGAACAATGCGTTTCAACAACTGCACAATCAATAATCAGGTATCAACGCGAGGCTCAGGCGGTGCAATTTGGGCGAAGAATGTAGTCGTGAATAGCTGTGATTTCGGCGCGGAAGGTTCACCCAACCAGTCTCAGGGAACGGGCAACAGCAACGGTGGCGGCGCAATATATTCCAACGGCTCAATGACACTCTCAAACGCAACATTCAGCTTCAACGAGGCTGTTCAGGGCGGAGGTGCGGTATATGCTGACACAGCGAGCGTGAATATCCGTAACTCCTACTTCCATGACAACCACGCTCAAGGCGGAAACGGCGGGGCTGTAAACCTCCGTAACTACTGCACTACAGCGATTTCAAGCACGACATTCACGGAGAACGAGAGCGAGAACTTGGACGGCGGTGCTGTATACGCACAGGGAAGCATCGAGATAAGCTACTGTTACTTCACGCTGAATCAGTCAAAACGTTCAGGCGGAGCGATTTACTTCGACCAGACTCCGACTCAGGAACCGTACTCATCATTCACGATACGAAACTCAATGCTCACGGAGAACAGCACTCAGGGCGGAACAGAGGGCGGAAACGGCGGGGGAATATTCATAGCGTCGAACAGGGCAACCGTAACGAGCTGCACGTTCAACAAGAACCACCTGGACCTCGCCGGAAACTCAGGGGCAGGCGGCGGAATTTACCTGAACACGTCAACATACCAGTCATCAACGAACCGCATCGAGAACTGCACGTTCTATGAGAACGCAGTGAATGATGGAGCATCACCAAACTCTGAAAACACGATATTCTCCGGCGGCGGCGGAATTGCGGTGCTTTGCGAGGGACGAACTGAGATAGTGAGCTGCACATTCGCAGGAAACGGCTCACGCTACAAGGGCGGCGGAATATACATCGGAGCTGTTGACGGTACTGTTTCAGTTGCAGGAACGATGGCAGTCGGGAACACATCACTCGGAACATATGACATATGGTCGGACGGGAATATTTCATCAGGCGGTTACAACAGGGTAGGAGTCTACGGCACTGGCTCAGGCGTAACGGACTTCTATTCAGAGACGCGAAACGAGACGGACAGGACATCATACCCGTCAAAAGGCTGGAAGAAATCAACGTTCTTCAGCGACAATGTTCTTGCGGAAAATCCACGCGAGGATTTGGGAGGCGACATACCTCCGTCAATTGGAAGCGCGAGGGCAGGGCAGGTTAAGCTGCTTACACTGATGCTGAGTGAAGATGCGACGCTGCCGTTGACGGACCGTGCGACGAACATAATCCCGTATTCGAGGCGAACGAGTTTCCCAGATACGGACGAACGCGGAGTTTCACGAACGGCTGGAGGGGAAGACATTGCACTTGATGTTGGAGCGTGCTTCTTTGACGGTACGAGATACAGCCCAAGGCCCTCACCTGTTGCGGTGTACACGCTTTCACGGATAGAAATCAGCGGAATCCCGAACAACTTGCGCCGTGTTGGGCAGACAGCGAGTCTGATCGCAAAGGTCTACTACACTAACGGACGCACAGTGCTTGGAGGTTCTGGGACAGGAGAAGAGCCTGTAATCTGGACTAGCGACAAGCCCAATATAATCCGCATCAACGAGACGACAGGTGACATAACGGTGCTGAACTTCACTCCGGGCGAGACATACGTAACGATAACGGTGAAGACAGAGCGCGGGGACTTGTCGGGAAGGCAGCTCTCGGACAGCAAAGTGATAAAGGTAACCGAGTACACCTACAGCTACCTAAACACGAGCAATGAATTGCTTGATTATCTTCAGGGCTACACAGAGCAGTTGACGGAGTACGACATTTCGCTTCAGCTTGCTGACAGGAACCCATCTTCTGTAACGTCATCAGCATTCCAGGCGAGCTTTGCGTCATTATGGGGCGGAGTGAGTGCCTCACAGGTTACGAATGTTAATGAGAGTGCGCTGCGATTCGACACGTCAAAGGCATACTCATCGAGCGACGGTTATACGCTTCCGGCGGGAAAAGCGGGAGTTTCTGTAAGCTTTACGGGGCTGAAGGCTGGCGACTTGTTCCCGTTGATGTACACATGGAGCTTCAAAGGCTCGGAGCTTCGTGAAATTCTCGGCTACGATCTTTCCGGAAGGGCGATTAACGCTGACGAGATATTCAGCACTATGCGTGTCGATTTTCAGGGGACTGGATCGTCATTGCCGGTTGTGGGAAGTGGCGGAGTTCGTGCATCTGAGGCAATAAGCTCTGGAATGCTGACGCTCTCGAAGACTGACGGTGACAGCGGCTTGAAGGTAGAAATGACGGCCTACCTTGCGAACGTAACATCGAGCGGGACTTTAGACGGCCCTCAAATCATGAACGGACTCCTTATTGTTCCTGACGGCAATGGTAATGATGGTGCGATAAGCGGGACGATGTGGCTTGCGGATAAGGCAGGCAATGCGTCAAGCGGGAACTCCAGCACGAACTCATCACCAAGTAACGGCAATGGGGACGCTGACACAAACTCATCATCAGGCGGAGGCGGCGGCTGCAGCGCACTAGGCATTCTTCCAATCCTCGCGATGATGATACTCAGGCGTAAGCACTAAGAAACACGAAGGCTTCTCAGAGATGGGAGGCCTCTTTTTTTTGTCAGATTGTCCAGTCTTCACACTGAAGGCGAGTATTCCGTTTTTTGCGAGAAAAGTTGCGGCTATGATTGTGTCGTTGTAGCCTATCTTCTGCCCTTTGAGTTCGAGAACTGCTCTCATCTTTGTGTAGGTCAGCAATATGGAATCGTCGGACGGCACAATCTCAAACGGCATGAATGAGCTGAATCTGTGGGAGCATCAGAGCATATACAACCCGAATATGCCGATGCGCTTTTTCCTGTATGCAGCAAAGCTGTATGAAAAGTATACAGCCAGCAGCGAGTATTACGCATACAGCAGTGTGCTTCAATTTGCACCACGTCCGAAGTGTGTATGCTTCTACAACGAGACAAGGGAGCAGCATGAAAAGTAGTCCTTAAGCTGAGCAATACGTTTAGTGGCGAAGGGGATATTGAAGTAAAAGTGGCCATGCTGAATATCAACTACGGGAAGAATAAAGAACTAATAAAGGCATGTGAACCGCTGAAAGAGTATGCGTGGTTGGTTGATAGCATCAGGCAGAAGCAGAAGACATTGAAGGGCTTAGAGGCTGCGGTAGACAAGGCTATTGAAGAGATGCCTGAGGATTTTGTGATAAGGGCATTTCTGTTGTAGAACAAAGCGGAGGTGAATGGAGATGTTCATAACAGAGTATGACTAAGATAAAGTATCGGCACAGGAGAGGTGGGAAGTTGAATATAGGGTTGCGGTAGATATGATAAAGGAGAAGTTGCCTATAGCGTTGATAGCGAAGATAAGCAGACTTTCGGAAGAAGTGATTAGAGGGCTTACTCAACAGATAAAATCCATTAGTTATGTGTTGTGTAAGCAAAAATAGTGTGATATGATTCTAAAAATTCAAAATAGAAATTCATGAAGGGGTTGCGAGCGCATTGGTGAAGAAGTCGAGTATCCTAATAATGATAATTACATTTATAATGATGATAGTTTCGGGTGTTTGGGCTGATGTGCCTATTGATGAAGCTCATTTCCCCGACCCTGTTTTGCGTGAATGGCTGCAGAATTTGGCTTGGTTTGACGGCTGGAAGCAAATCCCTGTTACTGACTATGAGGGCAACGTAACAGGTTATAGATGGGAATGGAGCGCGGAATACAAGGACGGCGTATTGAACGAGTATGAGCTAAATCACAAAGACTTCATCAGCATAAGCGATTCTTCTCTTTCTGACCTCTCAGGCATAGAGCACCTTCCCAACCTGAAGAGGGTTTACTGCTCTAAAACCAGTGTTAAGACGGTGAATATCAGCGGGATGTCAAACCTTACAGAGTTTCACTTGGGCGGCCCTGCTCTCGTGAGCTTCAACGCATCAGGATGCTCAAGCCTCAAAGTTCTTGGCTGCGGAGACAGTCCTAACCTGAAGGAGCTTAATGTCAGCGGATGCTCTTCCCTTCACACCATCTATTGCACGAACACTCCCTCGCTGGCAAAAGTCAATCTCAGCGGGTGCGGAAGCCTTCAATCTTTTTGCGGCGGGAACAACGGCCTCGACTCAATCAGTTTCAGCGGGTCTTCCGTGATGTATGTATGTGCTGACGGTCCGGCCTTGAGTGAAGTGAACGTCAGTGGCTGCTCAAGTCTCAAAGAGTTATGGCTGGGGTCTAAGGAAAGGAAGCTGAAGCGGCTGAACCTATCAGGCTGCTCAAGTCTTCTGAGGCTGGGATGCCAGGAAACCGGGCTTGAGGAGCTTGATCTCTCGGACTGCACACAGCTTTATGAGCTTCACGGCGAGAAGAACTCCCTTACCGAGCTTGACCTGAGCGGAAACACCTCCCTCACAACGGATTATTGCCGCGGTCAAAGCACTGAAGGCCTGCAAGTCAGATCTGTGCATGAAGGCTACGAAGTCAACCTCAACAGCTATGTTTCCAATCTCGACAATATCGTTGAGGATTCAATACGCGGGGACGGAAGCGAGCCAGTTTCTTACGACAAGGGAACGGGCATTGCCATATTCAGCACGCCGATTTCCTCATTGTGCTATGACTACATCACACATTCCCCGAACGATGCGATTATGGACGTAACGATAAACGGTGAAAAGCAGTCAGAGGACGTAGAGATAAAACTTGAGGCCGTTGAACGCTCCGGCTTCGGAACAAGCGGTCTGATTATCGCAGGAATGACAGATAGCAACTATCTTGGCAGGAATGGCAACGCGCTCGACGAGTCCGCAATATCCGGTTATGAGTACAGCTCTTACGGAAAATTGGGACTAGCGGCTGACGGAAATTCCCGGCTCATCCTCAGGGTTCAGGCCGAAAAGCCCGGAAAAGTGTCATTCAGTTTCAACGAGGATATTGGCGCAAGGCTCGAATCGCTGACCACACGCGAGGAGCTTTCGCCGTCAACCCAAATCAGCACATCAGATGTCGGCGATTCACATCAGGCGTCGGCGGTTCTTGTCGCTCCTGAGAGTTTTCCGACGGGCAGAAGTTTTCCGTCTGACACGTTCAAGGTTCATGTGAACTTCACGTCTGATGCCGGTAGTGTCAAGGAGGACGACTTTGAACTGAGAATTGAGGCTGCTCCTGTGGTGCTGATTCCGGGGATGCTGAATGTGTTCGGGCTGTTCAGCGCCATCATGAATCCCGGCGACGCAAGCCATACTTTTGGTCTCAACAGTAGTGCAGGAATTTACCGCGAGCTTCTGAACAGGGGTTTCAAGGCGGAACATATAGCTTTGTTTGACTACGACGGCACAACTTCCGCAAAGAACAACGCACCAAAACTTTTTCAGGCCATGACAAACATGTTCAGTTCATATTCCCAAGAGGGCATCGTTTGCACAAAAGCTGATGTTGTAGCTCACGGATTGGGAGGACTCCTCCTCCGCCAGTTCATGGACGAATCAGACAGAAGCGGAAATAGCAACTGGTCTCCTCTCTCCTACAAGCAGGGCATGACACGAAGGGTTGTGAATATCGCCGTTCCTCACAGAGGAACACCAGTAGCAAATATTATGCTCGGAGATACGAGCGTGATAAACAACAATCCGTCATTGGGGAAAGAAAGCCTTGCGTACAGTGCTGTACAGATTTTCTCCGCGACTATCGCACAATTATTCAGCGGCGTATCTAGGGAAGCATGGAGTGATCTGGCTGTCGGAAGCAGTGTTGTGAACCTTCCTTTTCCTGCGAATGTCCCAATGCATTTTATCTACGGTGATGTAACAGGCGCGCTTTCTTATCTGGAAAAAGTAAAGGATGGAGCATTCCTAGCCTTCAACATTCTCAACCTTATAAAGGCTGTGAAAGATTTGCCGGGTAGAATTACGAAATTGGAGGAGGCAGTAGCACCCCTTGAGGAAAAACATGCGAAGGCACTCTTAGACAGTAATAGGAATGAGTCTGAACTTGCCGAAATGTGTGCTGAACTTGCCGGCAACAACTTGCAGCGTCTCAAGGAAGTATTGAACATTGAGAGACAGCTTGCCTCGCTTGGGATGTCATTCGGAGAAATGATGAAGATTCATCCGACTGTTACCAAGCTTATGCAGATTGGCGGTGCTTTGTTGGGCGGAGCTACTGGCTTGCTTCAGACACCGTTTGACTTGCTGTTTGAGATGCCCAAGCTGGTTTTCGCAGGACAGGCACATGATCTCTTCGTCCCCAAGTACAGCGCGGTTGCAGCATTCCCGGAATACTCAACGGGTTTCCCTGAGACACAAACTATTTGGGGCAGCCTGAACTTCAGGTATTCGACAATCTGCCAGCAGGGTGATGTTGCCTACACTGTGGGTTATCTTCTGAGGAATGCGCCTCTGAGCGCTTTTGCGGTGCTCAGTCAGTCAGTCCCTCTTCCTGGTAGTAACGCCTCACCATTGCCCACAATAACAAGAGACGGTTCGGCAGAAAATATTGATGATCTCTACACAGAAAATTTCACACTCATCGTCAGCAAAAACACCGTGAAAGTTTACAGCGATAACATAAGTCCTGTGAAGTTCACTGCGAATACTGACTTCAAAACTAGCAATGAAGTTCAGCTTGTCGTGCAGAAAGATGGATACGACAGAATTTTCCCGATGTTCACGCAGGACGGGAATAGCTTCGAGGCAATTCTGATGTTCAAGAGCGGTGATATAGGGGAAATGGCGGCTTATTGCTACGCGCCCGGCGACGATACTGTACGCAAGTCGAATACGGTGCAATTTTCCTGCGTTTACGGCCTTGATGATGAAATAGAATCGCTGCCCGTAATTCTCACTAATACCCTGCCCAATGCAACAGTAGGACAGCCTTACTCCATACAGCTCACTGCCACAGGGACAGCTCCTATAACATGGACGTGTACTGGCAACCTTCCCGATGGTCTCACACTCAACGATGCAGGATTAATCTCAGGTGTCCCTTCGACGGAAGGTAGATATACATTCATAGTAGAAGCCTCGAATAGTTCAGGGTCAACGTCACATGAGTTTACAATAACAGTCGTCAAGGCTGGTAATACAACTGTGTCTGTTGACGCAAAATACTTCCCTGATGAAAATTTCAAAAACTTTGTGGGGAATTTAGACATCGATAATGATGGCATTCTGACGGAACAAGAGATTGCGACTGTCCAAGAAATCGCTGTGGGAGGGCTTGGGATTGAGAGCTTAAAAGGCATTGAGCACTTTACGTCACTCGAAGTCCTCATATGTGACCATAACAACATACGTGAAATCGACCTGAGTAGCAATACAAATTTGCGCGTCCTGAACATCAACAACAACCTTTTGACGGCTCTTGATGTTTCAGCGAATACGAAGCTGTTTTCTCTGTCTTTCGCAAACTACTATGATGATGATTCTGATCCGCGAGAGCGTGAGGGCAACAGAGTGCGCATAATCGACTTGAGCAATAACCCTCTGCTTGACAGCCTTGAGTGTTCAGCTAACGATATGAACACGCTGGATTTGAGTCATAATCCTTTGTTGTCGAATATCAACTGCGGTTTCAATAACCTGACTCCCCTTGATCTTAGCGCACTGGCAAGCCTGCGTGAACTGTTTTGCGGGTACAATCAGCTTCAGACCCTCGACATTTCGCATTGCACGGAACTCGAAACTCTCCGGTGTGAATGGAATCAGCTTCACACGCTAGATGTCAGCAAAAATCCCGACCTTCGTGATCTAAACTGTGATAACAACTATATATCCGGGATTGACGTCTCAGCTTGTCCGGTCCTCGAAAGTTTCACCTGCAACAATAATCCAATATCTGTACTCGACGTGACGAAGAATCCGGGACTAATTAATCTAGGATGCGGCGAAAATAATGTGCAGGAGCCTTACCTCCAGCCTTCGCTGACGACAATCGACCTAAGTAAGAACGAGACTCTTGAGAACGCTTACCTTCGCGGAAATCTTCTCACCGCCATTGACGTAAGCAACAACGGAAATCTCATCTTGCTCGACCTTCAGGACAACGAGCTTTCGACAATTGATGTCAGCAAGAATGAAGATCTACAATATCTTTCCATCCGCAATGAGGAAGGCGGCGAAGTCCGAAAAATTGGCAACAACAAGATAACTAGCTTGAACTTGTCCGATAATTCTCATCTAGCAGAGCTCTATGTCGGGGGCAACCAGATTAAAGCCCTCGACCTTCGTGAGAATGACGAACTTTGGGCGCTTGATGTATCTGGGAATCCGATGTCGGCCATTGACGTTCGAGAGAATCCTGCACTTGAGGTGCTGAACTGCAACGGCTTGGGACTCAAGGCCATCGACATCAGCGAGAATCTCAAACTCAGGGATCTTCGCGCTGCCGAGAACAGACTGACAGCCCTTGATGTCAGCAGGCACACCGCCCTTGAAGTCCTCGAATGCGGGTATAATATGATTCCAGCTCTCGACCTGGACAGCCTCGCTAACTTGCGTGAACTAAGATGTGAGTCGAACAGCCTCACAGGCCTCAACGTCAGCTTAAACCAGAATCTCGAAGTCCTCATATGCAACGAGAACGACCTCAAGGTGCTTGACATCTCGAACAATCCAGAACTAAGGGAGATTGACTGCTGGAGGACTAACATTTCCGCGCTCGACGTGAGCCATAACACAAAGCTGGTCTACCTCTCCTGCGCGGACAACAATATTACCGCCATAGACGTGAGTGCAAATCCGGAACTCGAACTCCTCAACTGTAACTTCAACAATATTGGTACGGTTGATGTGAGCAATAACCCGAATCTCAGGCATCTCGATGTCTGGAACACAGGGATTAGTATTCTCGACTTAAGCAACAATCCGCATATTGCCTACCTAGACGCTCACTGGAATAACATTGAGACACTCGATGTAAGCGGATTGACTGAGCTTGAACACCTCAACTGCTCTCGTAACAAATTGTCCGCTCTCAATGTCAGCAACAATTCACGGCTGAGAGAGCTTAACTGCTCCGAAAGCTATGTTGATGACTGGGAGAAGAGAATCAAAGTCCTAGACGTTAGCAACAATTCTCTGCTTGAGTCTCTGGAATGTGGCAGCAACTCATTGACTGCCCTCGATGTCTCGTCATGCCCCAACCTTCAGAATCTCTCTTTAGGAAATCACTATGACACAGAGGACATGGATGAGTTCAGGAGAATGCGAGAGCTTTACGGCAACAAGGTTACGGCTCTCGACCTGAGTAACAATCCACAACTTCACTGGCTTGACTTTGAATCCAACAGGGTAACAGAAATTGATGTCTCTAATTTCCCTCTTCTCGAAGGCTTCAACTGCTCTCACAACAACATCTCATACCTGGATGTCAGCAAAAACTCAAAACTTAGGGAGCTTCGATGTGCTGAGACTTATGACGGTGACTGGGAGAAGAGAATCACAACTCTTGACGTAACCAACAAACCCGATCTCGTGGTCTTGGAGTGCTGGGGAAATCGCCTATCAAACATTGATGTTACTGGAAGCCCCATGCTTGAAATTCTCAATGTTGCGGGAACTCAAATCAACACACTTGACCTCAGCAATTGCAGCAAACTTCAAGGACTGTGGTGTCATCAATGCCTACTCGATGCGCTCGATGTAAGCTCATGCCCGGGACTTCGAGTCTTGGAGTGCAGCGATAACGCAATATCCTCACTGAATGTTGCAAGCTGCCCGAACCTTGAAGAGTTACACTGCGACAATAACGGCCTCAAAGCCTTAGACTTAAGTAGAAATCGTCAGCTGCGTCGCATCAATGCCTGTAACAACCAGCTAATTGCCATCAATCTCAATAGCTGCATGGAGCTTGAGAAACTGCGGATTCAGGACAACCATATAATTGGTGAGCTTGATCTTTCAGGACGCGGTAATCTAACGCTGCTCAACTGCAATAATAACAAGATCACAAGCATTAACATTGACGGGTGCTATGCCATCGAGTACTTCAACTGCAAGGACAACAGAATCCCGGTACTCGACATAAGCAACCGCGAAGAACTCAAAAGTTTAGGTGTAAGCAGAAACGATATGACTTCCCTAAACTTCAGCGGATGCACTGCGCTAACCGAAATATCATGCAGCGGCAACCAATTAACGGAGCTTAACGTTAAAGAGTTTACTCAGCTTCAGGAAATATGGTGCTTCAAGAACAATCTTACAGCGCTTGATGTATCCACACTGGCGGCTCTCAAAAAACTTGGTTTCAGCGACAATCAAATTTCGGTGATTGACGTTACACATAACCCAGAGTTGGAGGAACTTGAGGCACACGCTAACCCGTTGACCGCTCTTGATGTCTCGAAAAATCCGAAGCTGAAGATACTCTACTGCCGAAACACAAACATCAGAACGCTTGATGTCTCACACAACCCGGAGCTTGAGGAGCTTTACTGCCGCGAGATGGGCCTCGAAAGCCTTAACGTCGGCAGCAACCCTAGACTCAAAGTTTTATCATGCTGGAACAACAACCTGGCCACGCTTGATGTTTCAGCAAATGTGGAACTCACTGAGCTGTATTGCGATGGGAACCAACTCGTGTCATTAGACCTCAGCGCAAACACGCAGCTTCTCAGCATCGACTGCTTCAAGAATAATCTAGTGTGGCTGAACATCGACAACTGCGGTGAACTGACGGACCTTGACTGTACGAACAACAATATAGCCAAGATCAACATAGGCGGCTGCCCGAAGCTCGTAAACTTCAAGTATGATAGCACTACAGAGCTTGTATATGTACCTGTCCCGCCACCACCTCCGGGAAAGCCCGAAATCCTCACGAAGACGCTCAACGTTGCGTCAGTAGGGACTTCGTACAGAGTTCAGCTAAAGGCTTGGGGTACAGCACCGATAACGTGGACAGTTTCAAGCGGGAGTCTTCCGGACGGGTTCACACTCAGCCCTTCGGGGATTTTGACAGGAA
>CALGGR010000269.1 GCA_937915755.1 uncultured Fretibacterium sp.
TGAGCAGAAAAAGTTAGTTGAAGATTTCACAAATACCGGACATTCAACGATATTAGATACACATCTTAGCAGCAGCTTAGATAACGTTCAAAGGGAAGCAATAGCAAATTTCGATATACAAGAATTTTTCAGGGCATGTAATTATAAATCACAAATTCCCGATGAGATTCTTGAAAGAATACTGGCTGCTAATATAGACCCTAATAATCCATATCCACACGTATGGGAGGAGCCGAAATATTTTCTTACAAAACTTCACAGGACAGCTTCCCGTTACATTTGCGAAGAGTGCGGAGTAAACTTAAGCAATCATAGGGGACTCACAGTGCTTCACCATATTAACGGCCTTCACCTTGATGTCAGACCGGAAAATCTCAGAGTCCTTTGCAAGCTGTGCCACTCTGAACAATGGCGGCATGATACAACAGTGAATATAACATCAGGAGAACGAAAGATAATCGAGACTGAAAGAAATAAACAAAATCTCCCTCAGCCTGTGGAAAATGACTGAGAGAGCAAAAATTTTATAACGCTGCTGAAACTCCCGGACCTAATGGGATTCCAGCTAAGTACCAGATTATTAACAAGATCGTGAAGCCTGCAATATAGAACAACGAGTAAGGCATTGCCATAGATATTACTGTTCCGATTCCTACTTCAGTGTCATCACTCGGTTTATATTGCTCGAGTAATCCTATCATGACAGGCAGATAATAAGACAGCGGCGAAATTATATTTGTCGTTGAGTCCCCTATTCTATACGCAACCTGAGTCAACGCCGGAGAGAAGCCTACTCCTGCAAACATTGGAACGAATATAGGAGCAAGAATCAGCCACTTCGCAGAACCGCTTATCATGAACAAATTCAACCGTAAGTTCAACTCTGCTTGCTCAAGACTAGCTTACTGGCAGGACTTAACTGCGTCTATCGCTAACCTTGACCATCTCATGAAGCCGTCTGCTTCCTTTACTCCTGACGATGTCAAGGCTCTTCATACTATCCACACTAAATTATTCGAGTGTTTCTCTTTGTCTAAATCTAGGCTTCAGATACACGGACAGAGAATTAACGCTCTAAGAAAGGAGTTTCTTAATCATGCGCAAAATTAACGAATTAGCTGTCGTTACTCATTCCTACACTCAGAATGGGCAGGACAAAAAGCACTGGCAGAATGTCGGAGCTATCTATCAGACTGACGACGGGCGTGTTCGTATTAGGCTCGACGCTTTCTTCAACTTCTCCGCTCTTAAGCAGGATAACTCTGACAGTGTCTGGATTGCTGTCTTCAAGCCTAGAGACAAGGACAATAACCAGCAGCAACAGAACCAGCAGAATAACGGCTACGGACAGTCATATCCAGCTCAGGACTTCGATTACAATGCCTCAATACCGGCGGGCGAACCTCCATTCTAAGGGTGAGCTTTATCATGGACTTACTATCTCTCTTTCATAGGCTCTGGCTTTGCACGTGTTCAGTTAGCATTTGTAATTGGCGTGTTGCTACTTCTGTTCTTTACTAAGGTTTTTGGGACTTACCGAAACTGTGATAAGATATTCGCGATAATTTTAAGACAAAAAAATTACCCCGGTTATCCGTATCACACCAATGTTTCGGATATTCGAGGGGCAGTCGGTTGTTTACCGTTTTGTCTTCTTGAGTTGTACGCTATTTTAGCACATCTCAAAGACTTTTTCAGGTTTTCACCACTGCCTTCATCTTTTTACAGGAGGAGTTTTCATGCCACAATACCACTTTAACGAATACGACATTAAACACAAAGTTCTTGACTTCATGCTATGCTCAGACATTCTCCCTGATAATCTTAATGAGCATTCTCTTATCCTTGACGGCCATATTCACAGGTTCAAGACTAAAGATGATAAGGGCAGTGAGACTTCGGGCGCTTATTGCATCTTCACTCAACACTGGCCAGCGGGATGGGTTCAAGATTGGCGGAAGGGCGACGCTGTTACTTGGAGTTTCAAACGTGAGGAGTTAGACGATGAGGGCAAATCTTACTTCGATGACGAGACTTACCAAAAGAACCTCGAATTATCTCGCAAACACCAAGAAGAGTTACGCAAGCAGCTCGAACACGATAAAATTATCGCGTCTGAAAAAGCTCGCATTCTCTTTGAGCAAACAACGGATATTCAAGACCCGTACTTCGCTTATCTACAGCGTAAAGGTGTTCACCCTCACGGCGTTAAGTTCATCGCTCCTTACTCCACTGATGAAACTATGCTCGTTCCTCTGTATAACATCAACGGGGTTATACAGTCAGTTCAGTATATTGACCCGGTAGGCGGTAAAAAGTACTTCTATCAAGCTCCCATTTCGGGCGGCTTCTTCCCTTTCGGACTGGGCGATAATCCGGACATCATCCTTGTCGGCGAAGGGTACGCTACTATGGCTACTGTCTATGAACTAACGGGCTATCCTTGCGTCGCTGCTATGGACTGCGGTAATCTGTTACACGTCTGCACCGCTCTAAAAGGCAAATACCCTAATGCTAAGATTATCATTACCGCTGACAACGACACTCGCTCGGAGGGCAACCCGGGCATCTCTAGGGCTAACCAAGCTAAGGATAAATTAAACCTTCTTGCTGTCATTGCTCCTACTTTCTCCAATGAGGAATTTGGTTCTGACTGGAACGATTATGCCTTACTGCACGGGGATGACTTCACTGCTCGTATACTAAAAGAAAAAATCAATTTCTTGCTGCTACCCCCTAAAACTCAGGCCGTTTTATCTCGTGTCGAACTGATTAACGCTCAGGATTTGCGCAAAAAGGTTTTTCCTCCTGTCAAATGGGCCGTGCCGGGCTTCTTACCAGATCGGAAGAGCACACGTCTGAACT
>CALGGR010000270.1 GCA_937915755.1 uncultured Fretibacterium sp.
GGGGGGGTGGGCAATTCACAGAACAACACGAACCATAACGGCAACGGAAATTCTCAGTCAGGGGGAATCAATGGGACTTGGGAGATTGTATCAGGGTACGGTATAACATCTCATGATTATTCAGGAAGAACGGAAGTGTCCCACTTAACATATGCCGGGAAAAATGAGCCGTTCGAGATTGAGATGATACAGACAGGCGGATATTATATG
Organism: uncultured Fretibacterium sp.; assembly: GCA_937915755.1. GTDB lineage: Bacteria > Synergistota > Synergistia > Synergistales > Aminobacteriaceae > JAFUXM01. Next base: position 211 of record CALGGR010000270.1, read on the forward strand.
CCGAGATTAAAGGGTAAGAACGTAGCGCATGGCGTGGTACTCATAGTTTTTTGTACATATGAGGAACATTCCAGCATAGAAGGAGAAATGTGGTTTACGACAGGTGCATTTACTTACGATGGGAACGGCACTTACCGAATGAGCGTGGGAGATGATTTTGACAACAACGGAGCAAATGACAATATTATGAATGGTGAGTTCATAATGAAACTTGAGGATGAAAATACAATGAGGTGGACTGAATGGGCAGAAAGTAACCGAGATATTGATATTGGACTTTCATACACTGATTACCGCTATGAAATCGTCCTCAAGAGAGCGGGTACAACCAACAACAATAACAACGGCAACGGCAACACGAACAACAACGTCAACAATAATGTCGGCCAGCCCGTGAAAATCAGCGGAAAATGGGAAATATCCTCAGGGAACGGGACAATCCAGAAAGACAACAACACCATGAACCTGACATACAAGCCCGGAAGCGTCGGCGAGATTGAAGTCAAGGTTACGCAGAACGATTCGGGAGAATATGAAGGCTTCTACTCCGTAAACCTCTCAGGCCGTAACTTAACGGAAGGCGCGCTGTATGTTGACTGCACTGTTGACGGCACGCAGAACGGGACTCAGCGTATGGTGTTCCCAGCGATGAAGACGTTTAAGTACATCGGCAACGGAACGTATCAGTGCACCGAGAAGAATCCTACGAAAGGTATCAATGTGAATGCGGATACTTTCACGTATACTTTGAAGCTTGAGGGTTCGGACACACTGAGATGGAGTCAGCAGTCAAGGAAATATGATGAGGAGACCGAATCAACGACCGAAGTACGGTTTGAGATCGTCCTCAAGAAAGCGCGGTAATACGGTGAGGATCATTGGGGTCTTGCGGAAAATGTGAGACCCGTTTTTGTGTTCGCTTCGTGTATTTTCTTGCAACAAATTCACAGAACGCCCTTGTCAGCGGATACTCCAAAAGCTCCCTAAGCATCACGAAATATATAGTCCTCCGAATCTTTGCACTCTCCGAAAATCTCACAATCCTGCAATTCTCAGGGCATATCTTCTTCGCAATGGTCTCCGATGCAAACGCAGTCCCCAGTCCCTCAGCCGTAAGTTGTCCAACAACATCGCTCTGACTCGTCGAACACAACACTCGCGGGGCTATGCCTTCTTCTTGGAACATCACATTCAGTTGGTGGTAAAGCAACGTTTTTTCCGATGGCATTATTATTGTTTCGTGGCTCAAGTCCTTCACGCTTACCTCCGCCATCCCTGAAAGCGGGCTTTTCTCAGGTACTATGAGGACATATTCACCCGTGCTTAGTTTAACGCTATGAAGTTCGTTGTTGCCCTCAATTGCTAACTGAGACCTTATCACGAATACCCCGTGAAGTTTTCTGTTCATCAAACCGTGCATAAGTACGTCGCTTCCGTCAATCGTGAGTTCGTATGTTACCTTTGGGACTTTGCCGCGAAATTCATTCAGAAGCGAAAAGAGATTCATGTAGCCAGCAATCCACAGCATTCCAAGTCTAAGATTGCCCGCCTTGAGACCCGCATACCCCTTCATCGTTATGGTGAGGTTGTCGGCTGACTCTATGATTCTTTCGGCTTCTGACAAAAATTTTTCGCCCGCATCGGTGAGTGATATTGTGTTTGAATGTCGGTGAAGAAGCGGGATTCCTATCTCGTCCTCAATGGCTTTCACCGCGTATGAGAGTGAGGGCTGTGAAAGGTGAAGATTCTTTGCGGCGGCTGTCATGCTCTTTGTGTGAGCTACTTCAACAAAATATCGGATATGGGACATTCTCATATTGTCATTTTCTCCAGTCTCAAAAATTTTTATCGCTACTATAAAAAGTTAGTATTTTTCATTTCGGCGAGCTGATTATACAATAAATTCATTCAAGAAATTAACTCAACAAAAAGGAGAAAGTCTCAAAATGAAGAAAGATACATTTTTCCTCGTGTTGTCCCTCGCGCTAATCATAGGCTCGCGCTTCATGCCTGAAATGTGGGGACTCACTCCAAACGCTTGGGGAGTTCTCGGAGTTTTCTTCGGTTCTCTGCTGATGTGGATTACCATCTCAATCGACTGGCCGAGCATGATTACGCTTCTTGCGCTTGGTTTCCTTCCTGTTTTTGGTTTCGGGAAGACTTTTGCGGGAGCGTTCGGAAACTCGACAGTTGCGTTCTTGCTTTTCACGTTCGCGCTGGTATACCCCCTCTCGAAGACCAACTTTGTCCGTCGCTGTACAATCGCATTCATCACAAACGCAATCGCACGGCGGGGAGCTTGGCATTTTGTGTGCTTCCTCTTCGCGGCTGTAACGTTCATGGGACTGTTCATTTCACCGTCGGTTCTTTTCGTGGCGTTCATGCCGTTCCTTGAGGATATATTCGCGGTTCTTGAGGTCAGGAAGGGTGGGAAAACAGGCAACATGATAATGATGGGGACGGCAATCTGCATAAGCCTCTCGTCGGGAATGACTGCAATCGGTCATGTTTGGCCGACAATGGCAATCGGTTACTACGCTGCGGCAACAGGACATGACATCAATCAGTTCCAGTTCATGGCATTCGGGATTCCTACAGGAGTGCTTCTGATTGTGCTTCTGATACTCGTATTCAGACTGTTCTACAGGCCGGACGATATTCACGACATTGACCCGTCAAAAGCTATGGCACTTCGCGGAACTGTTCCTCCTGCTGACAGGCGCGAGAAAATCATTCTTGGAACGATGGGACTCGTTGTACTTCTCTGGGTTGGGCCTAGCTTAATTCGCGGAACTATGCCTGACCTCTACAAGACCATCAACAGCTACACAACCGCAATGCCCCCGTTGCTTGGCTGCATAATCCTCTTCATTCTCAAGGACAAGGGCGAAAGAATCATGAACTTCCGCGAGGTAACATCAAAAGGAATACTCTGGGGTTCAATCCTTATGACGGGCGCGGCAACATGGCTCGGTGCATGTCTCACCAACAAGGACGTAGGAATCTCCGAATGGCTCACGACTACCCTTCAGCCCCTCACGGCTAACATGTCATTGTCGGCAATGATACTTTTCTTCATGACGTGGGCAGTCCTTGAGACAAACTTCTCGTCAAACATCGTAACGACAACGGTGGTGAGCGCGGTTGCGTTGTCGGTGCTTACGGCCATGCCCGCCGGAACTGTGAGCGTCGGTGCTGTCCTCGCAATGGTAGGATTCTCGGCGGCTGTCTGCAACATGACCCCAGCAGGTCAGTCAACAATCAACACTGTCGCAATTGGCTCAGGTTGGACGAGTGCAAAGGACATGTTCATATGGGGCGGAATTTTCGCGCTAATGGCGGTTCTTGTGCTGACTTACATCGGCTATCCTCTCGGCGAAATGATTATAGGGATGATGTAGGCCATGCAGAAAGAATATTTTGTTGACGTTTTCGTTGCAGGAGGAGGCCCGGCGGGAATCTCTGCGGCTGTGGGAGCGTCTCAGGCGGGCGCGAATGTCCTTCTTGTTGAACGCAGCGCATATCTCGGCGGTGAAGGTACTAACGCGGGAATCGGAGCTTTGTGTGCTGTCTACACTTGCGGTGAAAATCCTGTGAAGTGCGTTGCAGGGGTCTGCGATTTGGTGGTTGACGAACTCCACAAGCTGGCACCAAACACTACAGAGACGATAATTTCAGCGGCCGGTAACAAGAACATACACTTTAAGCCCGAATACATGAAGGTTGCGCTCGATAACCTTCTCGACAGGAACAATGTAAAATATTTTCTCCACACGAGCATTGTTGACGTTGTCCGCGAGGGTGAGGCCGTGAAATCCGCGATATGTCAGGACGACGAGGGACGCTTCACGGTTCACGCGAAGACTTTTGTTGACGCTACGGGCGACGCAAATCTCGCACACATGGCCGGAGCAAAAACTCTCTGGGGCGACTATGAGGGTAAGGTAATGGCTGCGACGCTACCGTTCAGGCTTTGCGGTGTCGACATCACGAAGGACATGAGTCCCAACGCTGTTGAACGTGCTGTTAAGGCCGGAAAGGACGCAGGAATCCCCAATCTGACCCGTGAACGCGGCTTCATTCTCAAGATGACGGGCTCACAGGAAGTTATAGTGCTGCTTCCAAGCGTTATACCTGAGGGAATTGACGCTGAGGAATTGACGCGAATGGAGAAATTTACGAGGGGGCAGGCAATGTATTATCTTGAGGCCTTCAGACGCTTCATGCCTGGAATGGAGAACGCTGAACTCACGATGATTGGGCCGTCAATAGGCTTCCGTGAGACTCGGAGGCTTGCTGGGAAATACATACTCACGGCTGATGATGTACTAGGCCGGAAGAAATCCCCTGAAGGAATCGCGCGGGGCGGCTGGAAACCTGAGATACATTCATCGCTCAATGAGGCAGCTGTTTACCTCGATGTTCCGGGAGCAAGCTACTATGACATTCCGCTGGGTTGCTTGCAGAGCGTTGACACTGAGAATCTCTACGGTGCCGGGCGGCTGATATGTGCTGACTCTCAGGCTATGGCAGCTTCAAGGGTAATGGGTACTTGCCTTGCCACTGGACATGCGGCTGGGGTTGCTGCGGCGATTCAGGGTGAGACGGGGAAGGTTGACGTTGAGGCTGTGAGGCGCGAACTTGTAAGGCAGGGCGCAATGATATAGCTTCGTGAAGGCAGGGCTGAGATTATCGGCTCTGCTTTTCTTTATCCTGCACAAAAGAAAAGACCCCCGAGATTTCCCGGAGGCCTTTTGCATTCTCAGATACTACACGTTTTCGCCGAACTTCACATCTTCGTAGTCGTCGCTGTTCGTGAGGAGGAGGACTACCGTGTCGGGGTGTCCGGCCGCCTTAATCTTCTCGCGGCTGAACTTCATTATCTTCTGACCCTTCTTGACCTTGTCGCCTTCTTTGACGAAATCCTCGAAACCGTCGCCCTTCATCTCTACAGTGTCAACGCCGACATGTATCAGAACTTCCATATCGTTCGCGCCGGAAATTCCGATTGCGTGTTTGCTCTCTGCAACCGATGAGACCTCGCCGTCGATTGGTGCGTAGACGTACTCGTCCTCAGGCTGAATGCCAACGCCCTGTCCGAGTGTCCCTGCCGCAAATGTAGGGTCAGGAATGTCAGTGTAGGGGATGACTTTTCCGGCTGTGCACTGAGCTATCTCGCCAGCTGATGAAGTGATTACGTTGCCGAACTCGATTGAAGCTTCAGGCTCTGACGCTGCGGGTGCAGGAGCTGCCTCTGCTTCGGGTTCATCTTCATGCCACATAATCCACGCGAGTACGAACGCAATTCCTCCCGAAATCGCAAGGAGTATCGTATACGAGCCGGGCTGTGCTATCGTGAGGTAGCCGGGGATTCCTGTAACGCCGTATGCCTTTGCGCCGATTCCCGACATTGCTCCGTAGAACGCTCCGACTGTTCCGCCGATCATTCCAGCGATGATGGGCTTGAAGAAACGAAGGTTGATACCGAAGATCGCAGGCTCAGTGATTCCGAGAGCGGCTGAGATTGACGATGGGACGGCTACAACCTTTGTGCGTGCGTTGCGTGCCTTGAAACCGACTGCGAGACATGCTCCGAACTGCGCGAAGTTTGCGGCTGACGCTATCGGCATCCACGTGTTGAGACCGCCTTCAACAGCAAGCATTCCGGCCTCGATGACGTTGTACATGTGGTGAAGTCCCATGACGACCGTCCAAGGATAGATAGCTCCCATTATTGCCGAGCCGATTGGATTCTTAACGAGGATTTTCGCTCCCTCAAGCACCCACGTCTCAAGCTGTGAGAATATCGGGCCGATCACCGTGAACGTTATGAACGTGGTAACAAGAACCGTCGTGAACGGAACGACAAAGAGGTCGATCATTTCCGGCGTGTGCTTGTGAAGCCACTTCTCAATCGTGCACATAAGCCACACAGCGATGATTACCGGGATAACGTGCCCCTGATAGCCGACTTTCTGAACGCTGATGATGAAGTTCAGAATGTTGAAGTTCCACGCTGGTATGGTCTCAAGAGTTCCGACGACCCACGCATTGACCAGGTTTGCGTGAATCATGGCAAGACCGATGACCGCACCGAGGAATGTGTTTCCGCCGAAGACTCTTGCCGCCGAAATTGCTACGATGACGGGCAGGTATGCGAACGCTGTGTTTGCAACCATGTCGAGGAAGTCGTACCATGATGTTGACGCGAACTCTGGGTAGACTTTTCCTAGAGCCTCAACAAGTCCCATCATTAGACCTGAAGCGACGATTGCCGGAAGTATCGGGACAAAAACGTCGCCAATCGCCTTGAGGATGCGCTTCCAGACTGGCTGTGCTGCTGCGGCGGCGGCTTTAACGTCATCTTTTGTGGCCTCAGTCATTCCCGTAACGCTTAGGAACTCTGAGTACACTTTGTTGACTGTGCCTGTTCCGATGATGAGCTGGAGCTGTCCGTTGTTCTCGAACATTCCTTTCACGCCGTCAACGTTCTCAAGGGCTTTCTTGTCGACTTTGCCGTTGTCCTTGATGACGAGACGCAAACGAGTAGCGCAGTGTGCTGCCTGGACGATGTTCTCTCGTCCGCCGATGTGGGAAACGATTTCTTCCGCACATTTCCTGTAATCCAGTGCCATGAATATGACCTCCCAGAAAGATTAGATTAGTTTTAATTCCGCAAACGCCTTCGCCAAACCGTCCTCGCTGACTGACGGGCATACCATGTCAGAAAGCGATTTCAATTTTTCCGAACCGTTTGCCATACAGACGCTGTAACCTACTGTCTGTATCATTTCCAAATCGTTCATGCTGTCCCCGAAGCCTATTGTATCGCTTATTGGGACTCCAAATTTCTCGCAGATGATTTTAACGCCGAGACCTTTGTTGAAAGCCTTATCCATGATTTCGCCGTTGATACATCTTGCTGTGGAGCTTCCAACCTGAACGTCCTGAACAACGAAGCTGAAGCCGTCCCCTAAGACTGCTTTTGCCTCATCGAGCTGCTCCATTTTCTGACACATTATGACGACCTTGTAGATTGGTGAGCCGTCATAGTCCTTCATTGGTTTGATGCCGAGATTTCCGGCCAATGCTTTGCGCCAGCGTTCGAGTTCGCTGTTTCCTTCACCCTGAGAGCTTAGGAAGTCGCCGAGATTCTCATCGCCCCACGAGCCTTTCTCCGCCTCAATCGTGCAGAAGACTCCCTGATTGTGGAGGGCGGTTAAAGCTGAGTCCCTCTGAGCGTCGGTCATTGGGTGGTTGTAGAGGACATCGCTGTAGTCCTCACCAACTGCAACGTAGCCTCCCGCACACCCTATGAACCCATCGAACTGGTAGCGGAGTAATGGGCGCAGCATGTCGGGGTTACGGCCTGTGCAGAGGAAGACCTTGTTGCCTTTTGAGCGGGCCTTCTCGATTGCCTCGACCGCGCTTGACGGGGGAGTGTTTTCGCCCGGTGCTGTGAGTGTTCCGTCAATGTCAAGAAATACTAACTTCAAAATTTATGCCTCCTTAGTATTTGATTTCTGAGCCTCTAGTTCCTGCTGTAAATCTTCAATTTCATCATATAGAACAATCTATGAGCGATGATATTTCTGAGTCTGTAAGCGAGCCTAAACTGATAAGAGCTTGCAGCATTCTAGCGCGTTCCAAACGTACACAATGACGCAAAGCTATTACCCTTTTTGTCGTTTGTTTCGTAATGGCCGCTATTTGCTCATCGTCAAGCTCATCTGACTTTATAAGGGAAAGCAACATATTTTCCCGTTCTCTGATGAGACTCCGCCGTAACGCCTCGATGTCTCCCAGTTCATGATGGGTTACAGTAGCTATCTGTTCGTCTGTCAGCAATCCCATATCTATGATTCTGCACGCAATGTCTACGTAACCTTTTATGTAGTCCTTCTTCCAGACCCTCATCGCGTAATTCCTCCTGTATTGTCCTGAGTTTCATGCTGTAACCTCCTGTCTCAAAGACGCTACATATTCAGGTGTCTGTTTGGTTATGGTAGCTATCTGTTCATTCGTCAGTGAGCCTAATCCGATAAGGGAGCGGGCAATTTCAGTGCGCTCTTTTGCTTTTACTTCTTCCTCAAACGTCATCAGTTTCACTTTTTTACCCTCCAGTATTTCTATTGATTTCTCAATGAATGTGTACCTGTATTCCCGTCCGCTGTTTATCATCAGAAATTCAAGGTACCTGAAAAACACGCGCATTCTCTCTTCGCTCCAACCCCTAGCCTTCAGGAGCCTCGCAACTTTGAGCATGTACTCCAACTTTTTATCGTCAGACTTTCGGTATCTCACTGCCATCTTCACCGCGTAAATGAAAATGTGAACCGGGCTGTCGCTGGCTAATAACTCCTCATTGCGATACTCGTACGTCTTCAAAGTGTGGTACTTATATTCCAGAGTCGTTCCAAAAACATCATAGCGATACGCTTCAGGATTTCCTTCCTTCTTTGGACGCTTCGACGTAAGTATAGCAAGAGCCGCAGGGTGTTTCCCATAACGCAGGAATATAAGGCACGAGTAACGAAACATACGCAAAGAGATTATTTCCCCGCCTTTTCCCTGAACCTCTATGTGAAGCAATACCCATTCTTCACGGCCGTCCTTGAGCCATATCTTAATGAGATTATCAACGTACCATTTCGATACTGAGTCATTCTCACCGTATAGCTGCTGTGAGATTTCCTGCATCTCCTTGTCAAGAAATTCGGCCTTGCGTTCAAAGTCAACAGCCTCGTACAAGTCCGGAATGACATCACAAAGAATCTCCGGCCAATATTCCCGGATAAATTCCTTCCAGATGCCGTCAAAATCATACGGGCTTTCAGTTTCACTTACGGTAACACTTTCATCAACCATAGGACACAGGGACTCCTTCACGAATTTCTTGACGTCAGGGTGTAAAACATGAGTATAGAAATTATATCCGCAATCCTTTTTTGAGGCAACAAAAAAGCCGGACTGATTTTTGCCCGGCCTTCACTCGTTCTTAATCATCAATGCTTGAAACCGATAAGCTCTCTTCCGCAGAAAATCTCGAACCCTGACTGAAGGTCATTGTCCGACTTTATCCCGCTGCGTATGTATTCGGCAACTTCCTTCAAATCGCCCTTGAAGGTTATGCGATGAAATAATCTCCTCCACCATGAAGCCCTTTTCTCGTCTCGTGCTGACTGCTCAATCAAGAAGCTCATCACGTAGCGCAGAGGCTGATCGACATTCACGGGGTTGAATTTATCGCTGGATTTCTCCTTCCTGTAGACTTCACCAGCTATTCTTCCGTCCGAGCCACGCTTGAAGTGCCAGAATTTCACGCTCCCAACCGTCTGGACAGGAAGTATGGCCATAGCGAGTTTATAACGCGGATCTGACGCCAGATTCCGAACGCGCTGAAATGCACCCTTCACGGCATGGACAAGCTCTGTCCTTTTCGCGGGAGTCTCAAGATAACGCTCGCACTTTATAGGCACAAAGAGTATCAGACGTTCACGCCCGCTCTTGTCTTCTGCAAGACCGCTCTCGACTGCCCATGCTATTTCTTCTATGGCACAGCCGTTATCTTTGTCTATAGTGTCTATGCTGTCATCCATCAGATAAGGCGTATTTACTGCAATTATGATTACAGTTGCGTCTTTCACGATGTTTATGACCCTTTCTTTATCTGCGCTTCCGGGATTCATCCATTCTCCCGGGAAATCGTAGAACTTCACGGGCATTGACGCGCGTTTACCGTTTATCGTGAATGCGTACTCTCTCAGATTACGGCTCGGTTCTATGGGACGCTCGAAGGATAATTTTCGGGGATTATCAGCTTCATCTTTCAACGCTCTGTAGGCCTTCAGGAGTGATTGCATTGTCTCGCCTGATTCCGGAATAATCATTCCCGGCTTCTGCTTTGCAAACTCCTGAGCCATGCAGGCAAGAAGAGTAGTTTTTCCCGAACCGCTGGGGCCTAAAATTGCGAACTTCATCTCATTATCGGCCAATCGTTTCATCTCCTTTTCGCGTTTCCTTAGCCGGCGTTGTTGCTTGCGGCTGCGTATTGCCTGAATCAGTCCGCCTAATACCTTGAACCTCACGAAACTGTACATCACCAAAACCAGCCATATCGGGATTGCTATCGTGTATGACAGTATTGACAGGAGCACCTTTGGTATTCTCTTCAATGCCCGGATTATGCCTGCCATTCGTTGCCTCCTTTGTCGTTGCGCCTTGCGAAATCTTCGATGGATTTCCCTTTTGATTCGAGTTTACGCCCGATGGATTCAAGGGTTGGCCCTGCGATGGCTGCTGTGTATCGGACGGCTTTTTCCATCGCATTGAGAAAAACATTACCCCTCCCACTATCAGAAGCCCTACTATGAGTATCATCATCACCAGCCTGTACGTGTGAGATTCTCCCGGCTCATCGTCTTCATCTTCTTCAAGCGGTATTATTTTGACTCCAGCCCCGTCAAAATACTTGAGCATTGTCCCGACTTTTGGAAGATCATATTCCGCAGGCTTTTCATCGAGCCAGTCAAGAAACTCTTTGCTGTTGAACTTCACATCTTCCCCAGGTTCTTCCCTGCCTTTGAAATTCTCCTTGATGACCGCAGGACGTATAACCGGAATTTCTTTGATTAAACGCCGCCGCACACTCGTGACTTTAGTCATGAGTTAGGCGGCCT
>CALGGR010000271.1 GCA_937915755.1 uncultured Fretibacterium sp.
AATATTTTACTTATTCCTTTTACAAAATGATTATTACTTATTTTATTAATCATTAATTTTTTTAAAAATAATTTGAAATCTTCAAAATCATGAATAAGTTCGGGTAAATATGGTCTTATTTCTACATTTCTAGAAAAAGAAGTATACATGACTCTCTTCAAATAGTCTTCTATTTCTTTGTAATTACGCCAATTATATTTAAAGACTCTGCCTTCAGCCGGAGTGAGCAAGATATAACGTTTAAAAGCGTTCATGCCTGCCCGAGCAGCTTTAGCTAACATGCCTTTAGGTTGTTTTTTGCCTAAAGAGTTGAGAGTCTCAGCAAGTTTAGCAGGAATGCACCATAATTGTTTATTTCCGCCTGAAGCAATAGCGTGGCTTAAATCACTCAAAGGAGCGCCTAATAAATAATCAATATTTTCTTCAGCGATTTTTAAAATATTTTCCGGAACAGAATTAGCAGAAAAGACGATTCTAGAGTCGGAAGGAGACCATAACTCGTAATCATCAGGAATGAGGTCTTGCCATTGTAAATAATCTGATCCTAAAATTTCTTTTAACCCTGCTTGTCTGCTCAAATCGCCTTTAAGAAATCTTTTAGCAGTACTAACAGCTCTTAGGTCTGATTTAGAAGGAGTCTCAAGACCAGCGAGCCAAGCGACATATCTTGAGAAATCCTGAAGAGATTCATTGTCGAGAGCTTCAAGGCATCCGGCATAAGAAAATTTATTAAGGAAATCGAGCCATTTATTATTTTCGCCAGCGGGTAAATCGCCAGCTTGAGCAAGTTTGAATAATCTAGAGACAGCTTGAGCCGTTTTGTGAGAAAGTTTTTTGTCTAAGATTTTATGAGCTTCAACGTCACGCATTAAATCGGGTAAATCAGATAAAGATTGCATGACTTTTGATAGAGCATTTTGATAATTATGAGAGAAAGCCTGTTTTTTCAAGTCTTCGATAATATCATATTCGCTGCGTAAAGAATGCAGTGTTTGAAGAATTTTAATATCATCTGTCATGCGGATCCAAACTTCACCCATGGCGTTAATCCAGTCAGAGCTAATATCTTTTTGGCTTCCTTTTCTGTGTTGAAGATATCCGCGCCTGTTAGGATTGCGCAAAGTAGGTCTAGGCTGTCCGTTTTTTGTTTGTTGATAATATTCAAGAACGATGTGCCTGAAGTAGTGTTTACGTTTTAATTTATCACGAATATCGAACATTTGTAATTTTTCAGCTTCAGTGATTAAGTCTTGAGATAATTCATGACCTAAAACTTCAGCGGCTTCAATGGCGTTTTGAACGTGAAAATTATTATCGACCTGCTGCATAATTTTATTATATTCGTAAGAGAGGCTTAATTTATTTAATCCCCATGGTAATTCAGCATTTTCATCCATTTCGGAAGTTTCTTTTAAGTCCATGAGTTCCATAGCTCTAGAGAACAAATCGAAATCGTCAGGAGAGTTAAGAGTTTTTAAAGCAGAAGCGAGTCTGTTTATAGTTTCCTGAGTGTTAGCTTTTCGAGTGCGTTTTAATTTTCGAATTAATTCTTTAGCCATAATGAGTCTATCGTCACCTTCGAGAGTAGTAATATCGCTCATGAAGCCTTTAATAGTTTTTTCAGCGAAGACAGCCAATTTATTAAATAAACTTTGTTTGTCCGGATGTTTGGATTTTTGATAACGTTTTTCAGTATCTTCATCTGAGAATGCATATTTAGACTCGTTAATATAAGGGTTATCGTCAGGGTCAGGTCTGAAGAAAGGATGAATAAAATAATTTTTATTTGGATTATCAAAATCATCTTCATCATCAGCAATATTAGCCTGAAGGACTCTTATGACTGGATAATTGCTTAAAATCTTATAAAGTAAAGAATTATCGCCGACCGGAATAAAGAAGCGTTCATGAGAATTAATAATTTCAGATAAAGCGCCCGCTTGTTTGAAGGAATTAGCCAAATAAGAATCAATATTAAATATTTCGAGTCTTTTTTCACCATTAACTTTAGAAAATTTTAATTTAATATTTGCAGAAAGAGTAGCAACCATTCCGCGTTTATCAAGTTTTTCGATGAGAGTATCAGGTGAAAAGAATTCGTTTTGAGGATTGTAACCGAGAGATCTGAGGACTCTATTAATATCATCACTAGGAATAATTCTGCCTAAGAAACTTTTATCTTTTGTTCTGACTCTCTGAATGCGCAAACTAGATTCGCCTAATTTTTTCCAGATGGGTAAAAGAGCGCCCGTAATCATGTGTTTAGTTTGGCTATAAGTTTTAGGTAATTGAGCAGCGTGTTCGTTCCAAATTTTGCGAGCCTCATCAATAGGTAAAAGTCTGTAATTAGTAAATTGATTAAGTCCTTTATTCTGTAGTCCATCCTCAGGAATAACCTCAGTGGATCTTTTAGGACTGACGTAATAAATAGTATTAGCTTGAGAAATTTCGCCCGTAAGAATATCAGTGTGAGCTTTTTTAGAAGGAATAGCAGCGATAATATCTCCGCGGCTGGTCATAAAGAAGCGAGTAGTAGCGCCTTTATCTTTACCTTTCTGGATTAAAACGTCGAAATCTCTAGGAAATAATGGATAAACGAGTTCTAGTTTAACGTATTTAGTTTCAGTGCCGAAATTTCTATCTTTTGAGATAACGAATTCATCAAGAATATTAATTCTGCTAGCTCTAATATCTTCAGGTCGAATATCAAGAGAGCCTTTTTCTTTGAAGAAATTTTTAGCATCCTGAATACATTTTTCAAAATGATTAAAAATTCTTTTTTGCAGGTCGACATTAACGCATAAAAGTCGATTAAGGAATCTAGGAACATCCGGAATAGAATTTTTATTTTTTTTATTGAACATCTCTGGATCAAAACCGAGTTGTTGGAGAATAGTATCTGTTTCCGGTAAATCAGGAAATTTATCCTCTAATAAATCTTCTAGGAATTTTTTTAAAGCTGTATCGACATAATTAGCTTCAAGGTTGTCATCTTCAGAAAAGAGGCCTTGAGTAGTAGATTTTCTTTCGCCTGTAGTGAGAGCGCCGAGTTGCTGAAGTCTTCGAGCGATAGTAGATAAAAATCTTTTTTGTCCTGGAATGTCAGTAGTAACGAGAACATATTCCGGTTGATTAGCTTCATTGCTTCTGTGAGTTCTGCCTAACCCCTGCATAGCTTTATCAGCTCTCCAACCCGGCTGTAATAAATAGTGAATGCGTTTTTGTTTATTTTTGTAATCGTTGCTTGCGTGATAACTTGCGCCAGTTCCGCCTTTTTCTGAGAAAATTAAAATTCTTCTTCTGCCTTCATTGAAGTCGTTAATTTCGCCTTTAAGTTTTTTTTCTCTTCCTGCATCTTCAACGACTCTGCCTTCTTCATTTCGAATAAAGCGTCTTTTTCTGCCTGTGATTTCAGCCACGTTATTAGCACCGAAATAATTAATAATCATGTCGAGAGGATTTTCCGGGAATAGCTGAATAGAATTAATATCATGAATTAATTTATCTCTTATGGCTTTAGCTTCTGAATTAATAACCGGTTTTCCTTGACTGTCATGTACAGGTCGTGTTCTGATGTTGCCGTTTTCGTCTGCGTATTCTTCCACTTCTTGAACAGGGAAAATTTTTTCTAAGAATTGAATAATAACTTCTTTAGGAGAAATATCTAAATCTTCATAATCGTAATTTATATTTTCTTGTTCTTGTTCTTGTTCTTGATTTTTATTTTTATTTTTATTTTTTTTGCCTGTAAGTTTTTCAACAGCAGCTTCTTGATTAGCTTCAAAAGTATTAGTGAGCTGAATGACGGCAGAATTTCCAGCCTGTAATTGTTTTTCAATATCTTTAATAACTTCCGGAGTTTGCAAGCTGATAATAATTTGGTTAAAGAACCGCTGAATAGCTCCCCAGAATTTAGAAGTAGCCCCTCCTAAACCTCTGCTAGTTTCACCTCCGCAAAGTGCAATAGCTTCAGGCAAGCGCTCTAAAATTTTCTGCCACCCTTCAGAAAGTTTATCGTATACGGCGGTTTCATGAGGGTTAAGAGTATGAAAAAGAGTTCTATAAGTAACGCCGTCCATACTGAGAGAGCGAGCAGTAAAAAGCCCCATAGATTTTAAATCTCTAGCGACGAGTTCCATAGCAGCAGTACCGCCCTTATTGATAGCACTAACGAAATCATCAACTGAGGAGAATTGAGAATCAATGTCACCATTTCCCCATAAGCCTAAACGTTCAAGCATAGCTAAATTTTTAACTTCAGTGGCACCAGTAGCAGAGACATAAAGGACTCTTGCATTAGGGAAGTTGCGAATAAAATCTCTAGTAGCTAAAGCTCTTGCCGATCCCTTTTTTTTGCCTATTTTACCTTTTGAAGCGATGACATTATTAACGTTATGAGCTTCATCAAGAACGATAATGCCGTCGAAATCTTCACCGAGCCATTTATTAAGTTGGTTAATTCTGTCTTTAGTCATGGAAGTATAAGCAGAAAATAGAATGCCTTTTTTCTGTTTAATTTCAGATTTTGCGCCAATTTTTTCATGAGGGAAAATATCATTAGGATTATTGCCTAACCCGCTCCAATCTCTTCGAGCGTCAGTAATGAGAGAGTGTTTATCACTGAGCCAAACAGCTTTACCTTTTCCGTAACCATTTCTTAGAGCGTCCATAATAATGCCTGAAATTTCGCGTCCTTTTCCGACCCCAGTTCCATCGCCGATAAAAAAGCCTCTTCGAGTTCCATTGTGATTTTTATATTCAAAAGCCTGACCAGCATAAACAACAGCTTCAATTTGAGCATCGCTAAGTCTGCCTTCTTTCTGAATAGAAGCCGGTAAATTAGGGACATAAGATGGAGGAGGAGGAGATACAGAGGCCATAGCAGTACTTTCAACGAGTTTACCCGGATGAGGTTTAAAGCCTGTAATGCGAGAGTGATAGCTAGAATTAATACTTAATTCTGTAGTTTCATCTTCTTCTGAAATATTATTTTGAAAATCATTTTGAGGCTCGTCATCAAGTTCTTGAAGTCTTTGTTTTTCAGATTTAACGCCGAGAGTAACGCCGGTTTTAGACCCTTCAGCGGTGTCAGAAATGAAATCATTTTTTGGAGCAGGTTTTTCTGTTTTTTGAGTTTTTGGAGTTTTTTGCTCATTATTTTTAATTTCAGTTTTAGGTTTTTCCGTTTTTTTAATATTTTCATTTTTAATATTTTCATTTT
>CALGGR010000272.1 GCA_937915755.1 uncultured Fretibacterium sp.
CATCATCGTAAAAAGACCAAATGGTACGTATTCTCTGTTGGCCATCAACGACATCATAGGTGTCATTGCCTTTATTGTGTAGATAGATTTTGGGTATGTCAAAATCCCTAAGAATGGAATCAATCAAGAGTTGCTTCTGGGCTTTAGTCCATACGGCAGGTCTCTGATAATCAGGGTTTGTATCTATCTTATTTCGTTTTTTAGAAAGAGTAAATAATGGCCACGTTGCTTTCTTCAGCATGATTGTCTCCCCGCGTTCTTCTTCGTAGAGTAAAGCAGTCTACGAAAAAATTCTTTCAATTACCCAGAACAAGCCACTTCTCTCAAACGCCGACCAGCTTTTTGACACCAAATTTCAAATCAGACAATTTCAGAGCCGCTCATTTCAAATCAGAGCGTTCAGTTTGCTCATGTTCTCATGCTTTGTCCGCATGCTTGGATGAACGTACCGATTCAGCGTAATGTTTACTCCGGCATGTCCGAGAATCTCACTCAGCGTCTTTACGTCAAACCCAGCCTCTACACACCGAGTTGCAAAAGTATGCCGAAGGGTGTGGAACTTCGTCTCTTGAAGTCCACAGTTCTTGAGCACGGCCTTGAAGCGATATTCCATTGTCCGCGGCTCAATGAATTTACACTTCTGACCGCTCAGAATATAGGCATCGTTGCAATAGGCTGAGCGAAGATAGCTCATGAGCTTTTCAGGAAGCGGAATCGTCCTGATTGAACACGGACTCTTTGGAGCTCCAATTTCCACATGTGTTTTTCTGTTCGTTTTGTCCGACCCCTTGTCTGCCCACTTGTCCGAATTAGGGAGCCTCTGCATAGTTTTGAACACTTGAAACTCTCGTTCTTTAAGGCAAAAATCGCTCCATTTCAACGCGCAGAGTTCACCCAATCGAATACCTGTGAACAACGACAAGAGAATCCCAAGGTTGGTGGGATTCAGGTTCTCTTTCAGGTAGGCCACAAGCCTTTTTTCTTCATCTGAACTCAGGACACGTGTTTTCTCGAACGTTTGCGGAATTTCTGTGCAGTCCGAGACATAGTTCACTTCATAGCCATGCAGCACAGAGAATTTGCGGATTGCTCTCATTCGAGAGATGATGTCAGCGGCAGTCCTTGGCTTCTTTCCTTTTTCGAGCAACTTTTGACTGAAGGAGATGAGATCGTTGTTGCTGATTTCGTCGATTCGCTTGTCTCCAAACTTTGGAATGATGTGATTGCGAAGCTGGCCCTCGTACTTTGCCACTGTTGACTTTCGCCGAGTGGTCTTGAGCCCGTCAAGCCATTGATATGCAACTTCCCGCAAGAATGGCTGATCGGAAGACTGCAGTTTGGGGCGGGGAGTCTGATGTGATGACTGTCCTGCCGTAGACCGCCCTGCCATAGCTTCGGCTTTTTTCTTCTTGGCCTCAGAGTACGATTTCCCGAAGACGTAACCGTAAACTGCTCTCCCGTTCTCGTAGCCCTTGATATAACGACCTTCCCATCGTCCGTCTTTTCTCTTGAAAATATTCTCGCCTTTTCGTGCCATTGTTTCTCCTCCTGACTGAATTTTTGTCCTGACTGAGACTTTGCTCTGATCGAACTTGCGATCTGACTGAATTTTTGACTGCAAATTGTCCCAGATTCCTGCGTTTTCTGACCGCTTCCCGATCGTTTTAACGATAGCTATACCTCAATTTTTGACAATTTCTTGCGGTACGTGTATCATTAGTGTCGGTTTTTAGGCTTCGTAGACTGCTTTATTCTACGAAAAGTATTCTTAGCGCATTATCACTCACTGAATTAAACTGCTAATAGGAATTAAATTGCGAATATATTCGCTCTGAAGCCTTGGAACGTCAAGCGCGCTGAATTGCTGATAATATAGTTGAGAGAAGGTTTTGGAGCATAGTTTGACATCTACCGCAGATTCTGGAAAAATGAACCAACAGGAGAAGTGCTTAGCTGAAGAGATAGCAGAATGTGCTAAGCGTTCGATCTGCTAAAGGCTTATAGCTAGCAACAAATTATCGCTATAAAGTGCTTCTGTGATTACGGAGCTGAGCATAAGCATATCAAAAGTAGAAAGCAAACGACTTTTAGGGGGCTTAGCGTCGAATGCTTAATTCTGAATTAAAGATTATCTCTTGGAATTTAAATGGACTGAATGCCGCATTGAGCCGTGGTTTAGTTGACTTTATCAACTGCACACTAGCCGATATTTATGCTTTCCAGGAGACAAAGGTTTATGATCCTAAAATTCCTATTGCGGATTATTACTGTTATACATCCTCTTGCTCCAACCGACAGGCCTACTCAGGGACGATGTGTCTGACAAGGTACAAACCTTTAGCGGTTTCTTACGATTTATACCAATTTACGACGGAATGTGAGTGGAATGACATAGACACAGAGGGAAGAATTATAACGCTAGAGTTTCCCGATTTCTTCCTGATTAACTGTTATTTTCCGAATCCGTTGAGGAATTACCGCAGGCAATTTCCGCGAAGACGATAAACAGCTACTAAAGCCGTCTTTTCATATGCAAAGAAAACTCTGTGTTGTTCATAATTTTCTCGGAAAACGTCTTATTATGGAAAGAGCCAAAAGACAATCAAACCTACCGTAGATTTTCACTTCACCGTTATCATCGTACTGTCTGGGTGTTTCAGACCCATATATGTTTTACCATCTGCGCCTACTGACAAAAACTTGAAATTGCCTCTATCTTACCTGCAGTGATAAACAAATACCGTCAATCCCTAACATGTTTTGGCCTTTTCAACACTTTCGTCCTAACCCGATCTCTTCCAGCATTTCATCTACTTCTTCATCTTTCGCAGTTCTTTCGCTTAGTGCTTTTTCAAATCTTTCTTCAAATTCACGATCAAACTTATCATTAAGTTCAGCAATCAATTCTGGCTTTATTTTGAGATACTGTTCATCGGACACTTTACGTGCTAAATCTAAGGCGTCTGACAGTGAGATGCCGTAATAATTATTTTGCTCCCCTATTTGTGTTACATCAGTTGCTCCTAAAGAAGCTTTCTGTTCAATGTTAATCATAATTTACCTGCACTTCTTATAATTGTTTTGTACGCCAATTTGAGTAATATCTTTTCCTATGGCTCTCTGTGTGATTTCGGTATTCTGCGCTTCTTCTTGTTCTTTATTAAAGTAATTGATAATCAAATCCCAAATTTTCTCTATCGTATTCATGGTGGTTTATTCTGTCTTAATCCTTCTTCTTAACTTTTTCTTCGTAGATTTTCATCAGCTCTGCCACAATTTCTTCCTCGGTGATGCCTTTCGGAAAACCATAAGTGGCAAGAACTGCTTCATCATTAGCCCTGTGTGCTTTCCGAAGTTCTCTTGGCATTATTGAATTATCATATAAATCATTCAGCGAATTGTCAATGTATTTTTCTCTCGCAGAAAAAATAGATTGCGCTGTGGCCTCAATTTTTCCACGTTGTTCGGAAGAAGGCCATATGAAATTGTTGTAAACAATCGTTCCAGAGTATTGATACCGCATTTCAAGCCGTCCTGCAACTGTTCTCATCCATGCCATGTGAACTGATGATGATAAAACGCCAAATTCGTATAATCCAGCGTCAGGAATGATTAGCGCACTGCCACTAACAATAATGTCTGGCTCAACAAATTTCATCGGTAAATAAAACCTATTTTCAGAAGATACTTTAGGAATAACGAGCATTTTACAATCTGGCTGTCGGATTTCGCCAAACAAGTGAGGTGTATCAGCTAACGCTATTGTTTGTGGCCGATGACTTGCCAATCTGAATTGACGATTTAATTCAACCCGCTCCTGAATTAATGGAGAGCGTTTTATGTCTGCGGGAGTAGCATCTTTTAGCCATAAGCAATACTTGAACTTGTTATACAGTAATTCTTCTCCCCCTATATACTTCCGTATATACTTCTCGTTTGCAGGATTCTCGTTTAATAATTTTTCTACATCTTCAACCTTTAGGATAAGATTACCTGAGTCAATCGGCATGCTTCCGTACATAATTTTAGGAGCTGGACACAGATTTTCATTTCTACCCTTGAGGAGAATCGTCGGTGCATTTACAAGATAGGGGTTGATGTTATCAGCTTGAATGACTGTTCCATCGTTGAGATATATTAACTTATAACCTTTGATTGGTATTTGACTAAATCCGATAATAACGACATGAACGTGAGCTTTATCGCTCGCTTCATTATTCCAGACGAATGTTCTCCATGCGAAATGAATTGAAGCACTATACTTTAATAACTGTGTCCATAAAACCGGTACTTGTTCTCCTTGCGTTATGCTGTTAGTTGAAACGAAAGCAACTTTCACTTCAGAACCTTGAATGAATTTTATTGCTTTAACATACCATGCACAAACATAATCAAGATTTCCAGTGCCAGAAATACCCTTATCAAAAATATTTGTAAGTTCTATCTTCTGCTCCTGTGTCTGTTCCTTCTTTCCCACGAACGGCGGATTTCCCATGACGTAGTTCAGCTCTCCAGCCTTGACCAGTTCTCCCCAGTCCATTCTCAAAGCGTTGCCTTTAACTATGTGGTTATAAGACCTCAAAGGAAGGAAGTCATCAAGAACGTGTACAATCTTTTTCGTTTCGTTATACATCTGAGATTCTGCAATCCATAGAGCAGTTCTCGCTACTGACACAGCAAAATCATTAATTTCAATTCCGTAAAACTGCCCTATTGAAACCTTGATGTAATCTAACTCTTCTCTCGATGTTACAAATTCTATCTGTTTTCTTCGTTCTGATAAAGCCTGATTTTCAAGTCTTCTCAAACAAAGATATGTCTCCGTTAAGAAATTCCCTGAACCACAAGCCGGATCGAGGAACTTCAGATTCGCCAGTCTCTTCTGATAGTTTGTTAATCGTAAAGAGCGGCCAGCCCCAGTGGGTAAAGACAATATCTCATCGAGTTCCTGCGTCAAGGCGTCTAAGAACAAAGGATCAATGACTTTGTGTATGTTCTCAATTGATGTGTAGTGCATTCCGCTTTTACGGCGTGTTTCCGGATTCAACGTGCTTTCAAACACAGCTCCGAAAATAGTCGGGCTTATTTTAGACCAGTCAAAGCCTTCGGACATATCCTTAATGATAATGTCTAATGGCTCACCATCTAATTGTGGAAATCTTAATCCCTTCTCTTCAAACAAGCCGCCGTTAACGTAAGGGAATGAAGCTAAGTCATCTGCTAGATAGGGGTCTCGCTCTTCCGGCTTCTGGTCAAGCACAGTAAAAAGAGTCATCAATGCTTCCCTTGCACTGTCCTTATGCCTGAGCATGTAGTCGTGAAAAGCCGCCTTCTTAAACAGCTCGGCATCTTCAGCATAGAGAAGAAAAACGATCCTGACACAGAAAATGTTTAGGGCTCGGAGATAAGTTTCAAGGTTATCCTTCTTGTCATTGTAGCGACGTTGAAGTGAGGAATAGAGCTTCCCTACAAGTTCTCCGGCTTTGACTGAAATCTCTTCTTCACGAATGTCTTTCGGTTTAGCGGCCTTCGGATTTACGAGGAACTTTAATTTGTTCCATTCTTTTTCTAGATTTTGTAAGGCTATGACTTCCGGATCAGCCTTGGGCTTCTCCATGTCGTAAATCCACAATTCCGCAAAATTACATGTTACAATCCATCTTGCGTGTTGTGAAACAGGAAGCCAGTCAGAGTATCTTTTAGCCTGCCCGAATGGTGTCAATTCTTGTCCATCGGATTGAGATGCGGCTTTGTTAAGTTTAATATCTTTGGACTTTTGCTCAATAAGTGTTTGAGTCTCAGGAATGTAGGCATCAATGAAATTAACATGATCACGTTCAACACGTTTCTCAAACTCGATTATTTCAACAGGATTCTCAACATTCAGAACTGTGTGTAACAAGTCCAGCCAGAATGCTTGAGTATCGCTTTTTTCGTCGCCTTTGTTCTTCCAGCGGTTAATGAAGGATTTTATAGATGTAGTCTCCATATTCATCGCCAATTAAGGTTCTAATGTGTCCTAATGATCATCATAATGCGTTTTACATTGAGCAACATAAACATGATCGCCCTCAACTTGATATATAAGGCGATTCTTTTTATCAATATGGCGACTGTAAAAACCTTGCAGATTGCCTTTAAGAGCTTCGGGATGCCCAATTCCAATTAAAGGGCCGTTACGCTCAATATCCTTTATTAGCGCATTAATACGCCTCAACGTCTTTTTATCCTGCTCCTGCCAAGCAAGGTAATCGTCCCAAGCTTCATCTGCCCAAGATTTCATTCTTCAATCAAACCTCAATCAACTCGTGAGCAACGCCTCTTCCTTCTTTGAGTTGCTGAATTGCTTTCATTAAGTGAGCTTGATTAGTTTTGTTATAAAAAGGATCGTCCAAAGGCTCTTCCTGACTAATTTCAAATGGGAGCTTTCTATCACGTACAACAACTTTGACATACATATTGACAGCAGTCGATACTGTAAGCCCAACTGCAGAGCAAAAGTCTTCAAACGAAGCTTTATCCGCCTCCTCAACGCGTGAGGTAAGTGTTACAAGAGCCATTTTTTCAACCTCCATTTTTAATCTATTTAAATAATAATACTACGTCACGAACACAAAAGCAATAGTTCTATGACTCATGTAACATAGATAGATGGTATTTCCCTCTTGTTTTTTTCATATTTCTTCAAACATACTTTCCATGACGGACATCGCAATTGAGAACCTGAAGGCAGGAAGAGAACCGGTTAGTCTCTTGCAGTTTGCTGATAAAAATGACGTATAAAATTCTGTTGGGTGTTCCGGAAATGCAAGAGTTCTGGAGGGCGTTGTGCTCGGCGGTTGATTCAGGTACAGTAAACTCTGACAAAACCAAACTCTTATAATAAGTTGTGGAAGGCGATGTTATACCTGCAAAGTCAAGAATTTACCTTATTCTTACTTTGCATACAATCGTTACTTTTCAAGCCTTATTATCCACCATATCGTAAAACACGTTCTCAGGAATCATCTCAATATCCTGCCCCGCTAACACCAATCTCTCCGCCTTCCTATGCTTCCTGCTCCCTCCAACCCTTCTCCTATACTCTTCATTGCCAAGGATCAGAACGTTCGTTCTTCTAGTCACTCTCTTTTCGTTCACCCCGCCCAACTCGGCGACAATCCGCATTGCTTCCTTGCGTGGAAAGCGTTCAAGCCTGCCGGTGAAGACGCAGTGACGGCCGGAGAGGGGGTTCTTTTGTCTGCCCGCCGGCTCTTGACGCGAAAGGTCAATGAAGTCATTACTCAGCGGGGGAATCTTGTGCTCAACGAAGCTATCATAAAGAAAGTTGATGTCGGAGTTATAGGCGATAAGGACGTCACCTTCTTCGAGATAGCTAGAGAAGTCCTTAAAGACTTTCTCCGCGGCCGGTGCTCCTGCTAGCATTTCATTCGATATTCCGGTTCGTTGAGCCGTGAAGCTGTCCACGGGGGTAGACTTTACAAGAGAAGAGAACCGATTGATTTCCGCGCCGTTCCTAAAGTGAGCCGCTCTGAGCTCGATGATGCTGTCCCACATTGGGCTCAGGCCGGTAGTTTTAAGGGAGAGAGCGACATAGGCAGAGGGGAAGGCGGTGAGGCTCTTTCCCTTATAGGGGCGGCGGATATTGCTGAAGAGAGAGAGCTGGACTGTCATGGGGCATAGATCAAAGTGCCACAACCGTACTAGTGCTCGGCTTATCATCTAGAAGATTCTGTGCGTATGTTGGGGTTACTCCATGCCTACGAATGAGTAGTTCCTTTATTTTTGCATCAGGTACGCCGGCTTCTCTGCCGAAAGCAATATCTTCTTCATACAGCCTTGATAGCTGCTCTCTTTCCTTCACGTACTCTGGGTTATACATATCGAACATGATCTTCTCGACCTCCGCTCTGTGTTCTTGTAGATATTTTCTTAGATAACCTTTCTCGATGCAAATATCAACAGTGGCTGCTATGCCTTTCTGTGGTTCCATGTCATTTTTGTGAATATCTCGCTGCATGTCATAAACTCTGCAAAAGTTAATATACTCTTTAATGATACCACCTTTGTAGTTCCCGTGAATGACTCTTGCTTTGAAGTCCGGCTTGTTTGGATCGCCGTTGAAGAACACATCTCTCAGGGATATTGCGTCACTCACATTATCAGTACCAGGGTAAATAACGAAAGCCTCAACATCGAGCAGGTCAATCTTCGGGGTGCCGTGGACATTCATTCCCGTCTTATAGATAAAGTCCTCCATGGACTGAAAGTAGTATTCTGCCAACCTGTAAATGATATTAACGCTCCACTTTGTCTGAGCTTCAGCTAGAACAATGAGTTTGCGTCTCGCCAGTAGCCCCAGATCATTATAGGGGTGGTTTGTGAGTATTCTCTCAACCCTGAAGAGTTCTAAGTCTTCCGGCTTTATCGTTTTATCTTCCGGAAACAGCTCTTTGTAGAGCAGCATTTGGTACTCAGGGTTTGAGAACAGGTTGATGAACACTGAGTCCTTGGTCTTCTGATTGACCCGCTGCTCAATGAAGGCCTTATACTGAGCATTCTCTTGAGCGGCTTTCTTAGCCTTTTCGAGCGCAAGTTTTAGAGCGTCTATTTCTTCGAGCAGCTTCTCTTCGATTGGGGTCATAGTCTCAACTCCTTTTGAATGTAGGTATTATATATCAACAAAAGCATCGAGGAGAATGGCCCCCGATGCCTTTGTTTCTCCGATGCCTTGTGTGTGCCTATGCTTCTTCTTTGAACTTCTTGCCTATCTTTCTTGCTTTGCTGAGGTAGAAGTACACATTACGCTTGGTAGTATGCAGCACCTCTGCAATCTCATCAACGCTCAGGCTGTAGTATTCCTTCAGTATGATAGCCTTGGCGTAGAGCGGGTTCTTTGCAGCAATAGCTCTGAGAACAGCTTTCAGCGCCATTGCAGTGTCCATCTTAGCGTCCAGTTGTTCTACCCCGCTGTCCTGATACGCGAACTCTTCGTCTGAGTCTTCGACCATCAGCTCCCAAGACAATGTGTTGGGCTGATGCTGGTCTCGGTACTCAGGGAACGGGCATTCAGCACAGCTATTGTGTTCAGGGCATGAGATAGTCGGCTTCAGCTTACCTGGTATCTGACAGCGTCTTCTGCGATAGTCGGTGCGGTGCTGCGCGCGAAGATCACCAAGGAGCAAGTCATATATTTCCTTCGATGCCGGTGTCGGATGAACTTTCACAGCGTCATTGCCGATACGCCAAGTACGCACCTGCTCCCATGTAATGCCGAGCATTCGCAACTGCTCGGAATGCTCGATAAGGATTGGAGCAGGGTAAACTTCTTTGCCGCTTTCTTCAAGTTCAGCGAGCGTCTCTGCCTCTTCACTTGTGAGGTCTTCCCATACAAATTCTTTTGCCATTTAGGTTGTCTCCTTACGCGAAATGCGAAACGGAGACAACCGCTATGTCGTGCCAGTATGATTCTCATCAGTCACCTCAGGGGGGTTTGTCCCTATTAGGGAGTTTGTCCCCGTTTCTTTAGTTAGGTGACCAGCGAGATCGCGTTCGCCGGCATCCATGTTGTTTGCCTTCACTGTGGCAGCGATGCTCCCTGCTTGTCCGTGCACTGGCTAGCAGGCACCACAGATCAGGTGTGCGTGCGTCCAGATAGGGCGTTGTTAAAAGTAGCTTAGGGTACTACGCTGAAAGGTATCACAGCAGTCATACGTCTTACCGAAAAGGCGAAAGCCTGACGGGACAATAGCATGACGGTGAAAGCGGTAAGTCATCAGAAGGTATGTAGATGCGACTGAACCGCAATGACAAATGAATATGAGGACGGAAATAATGTTTGTTTCAAGTTCCCTTTTGGTCAGGGCAGTGGCAATATACCTGTACCACTGGCATGGAGAACGTTATTCAAAGCCTACGAATAACGGGTATACCAGCATAAACCCATGCGACGGTCTGGAGAACCAGCACTTAACGAAATATAAGCACGTCCGACAATTCATATTTACCCAGTAACAACGCTAACTGGAGATAACCTAAATCGGAATGTCAGCAATGACTATATGTAATCTCGAAAGAGGACAAATCTCAAGCCTAATAAGCAAGAGAGATGACATTGAATATCCGACATGGTTACGGAGCGTCCATAGTAGTCTGAGAACGGTAACGCCGTTTACATGGCGAAGGGACGCAGTTGATGTGAACCCAAATTGAGATTGATTAGGGAGGAATACCTCATTGCAACCAACAACTGAGATTTTGGAAAGAATTTATCAGAACTCACGAAATAATCACGATGAAGTTTTCACCAGATTATTCCGATATATGCTGAGACCTGACATTTACTTTCTCGCATACAAAAACCTATACGCCAACAGAGGAGCTTCTACACCCGGTGTAGATGAAAGTGATACGGCTGACGGCTTCGGTGAAGAAAAAATCAACCGTATTATTGAAGCACTAAAGAACGGAAGCTACGAGCCAAAGCCAGTACGTCGTGTGTATATCGAGAAGAAGAACGGTAAAAAACGACCGCTCGGATTACCGACATTCACAGACAAATTGGTACAGGAAGTGTTGCGAATGATACTTGAAGCGGTATATGAACCTACATTCAGTAAACACTCTCACGGATTTCGACCGCAAAGGAGCTGCCATACAGCACTGGAAGAAATCAGCAAAGAATTTACTGGAATACGCTGGTTTATAGAAGGCGATATAAAAGGCTGTTTCGACAACATAGACCACCATGTACTGATAGCTCGAATTAGGGATAAAGTCAAAGACGCAAGAATAACCCAGTTAATATGGAAGTTCTTACGTGCAGGCTATCTTGAGGACTGGCAATATAACACCACCTACAGCGGAACTCCACAGGGGGGAATAATATCGCCACTCCTAGCGAATATATACTTGCATGAATTGGACAAATTCGTCCTGAAGCTCAAAGAAGACTTTGACGCACCAGGAAAAAAGCAATACACGACAGAATATAATCATGCAAGAGGACAAGTATACGCATGGAGCAAAAAGTACAAGAAAGCAAGCGGCGAGCAAAAAAAACAAGCATATAAGCAATGGCAAAAAGCACGAAAAATCATGCTTAAAACGCCAGCTAAATCCCAAACGGATAAAGTCATCAAGTATGTTCGCTATGCAGACGATTTCCTAATCGGCGTAAACGGAAACAGAGAAGAATGCCAGAAAATCAAGCAACAGATAAGGGATTTTATGGCAAACGAACTTCACATGGAATTGAGTGAGGAAAAGACACTCATAACGCACAGTAACGAAGGAGCAAGATTCCTTAACTACGACGTTAGTGTAAGACGTTGCGGATATATCAAAAAAACGAGCAAAATAAATTTGCCCAGAAGGACACTGAATAATAAAGTGGAACTTCTAATACCGTTCAAAGACAGAATTGAACCATTTATGCTCCAAAGAGGAATCATAGGGCAAAAAGAGAACGGGGAACGAGAACCTCTACACAGAAAGAGTCTGTTACGTCTGACACCGCTGGAAATAATCCAGACATACAACGCCGAACTACGTGGCCTATGCAATTATTACGGCATGGCAAGCAACTTCGGACGACTGGACTACTTTGAATACCTGATGGAATATAGCTGCTTAAAGACACTGGCAGCAAAATTCAGAGCAACAATAGGCAAAATCAAAGAGCGATATAAAGACGGTCATGGAAATTGGGGAATACCCTATGAAACCAAAGCCGGAAATAAACGCATGTATTTTGCCAGCTATCAGGACAGTAAAAAGAAGGCTATAAAATGCGAGGACAAAATCAGCAATCCAGCTATAATGTTCTCAAGCTCCCGTAATTCATTTGAAGAACGCCTAAAAGCCAAAGTCTGTGAACTTTGCGGAAGAATGGACGCAGAGAAATACGAGATACACCATGTCCACAAAGTGAAGGACTTAAAAGGCAAAAGCGACTGGGAGCGCAATATGATAGCCAAACGTCGCAAGACAATAGTAGTGTGCAAAGAGTGTCATAATAAAATTCACGGAAACAATGTGAATAAACGATAAATCGAACATCATACGGAGAGCCGGATACGCCGAGAGGTGTAAGTCCGGTTCGGAGAGGGGTCTGTGCAAACCTACCGCAGAAATGCGGCAAGGCGGCACTTTCCTACTCCACTTCCTTTCGACTCAGAGGGTTGATGGCAAGCTGATTCTTCCGGAAGCGGCAAAGTATCTCCAGATGGGCGCTAACGGTTAGTCTCAAAGGGAGACGCGGTCTCCCTCATTATTTTTAGGAGGTAAAAATATGGCTTATGCTACTAAAAACTATCACACCGATGGCGGAGACACTTGGGTCGTCGGCGGGAAAATGATTTTTGAAGAAGGGGCCACAGTTGAGGGACTCAGCGGCGGCGGTGGTGGCTCATACACACTACCTACAGCTTCGGCGGACACCCTTGGCGGGGTCAAGGTTGGCTCTGGTCTCACTATCACAAATGGCGTGCTCTCAGCGGACGGCATTACTCCAGCTGCAAATCAGGCCGCTCTGGAAACTGCCGAACTCGCTGATGTCATCACAGCTTTTAACGCCCTACTCACCAAGCTCAAGACCGCGGGGCTTATGGCTGCCGACGCTTAACGGAGAGAGGGGACAATTCGTCCCCTGTTCAAATTATGATCACACTTGATGAAGCAAAGGCATATCTACGCGTTGACTCGAACTTTGAGGATGCGTTAATTGCGTCTCTCACTGTGTCTGCTGAGGCTCTTTGCGCCAATGTGGCCAGGCTTTCTAAAGATGAGTGGGACGCAGTTGCCGCTTATGCCAACGGCGACGAGATTCCCACCATAAGAGGACAAGAAAAGACGGGCAGCGAAATTCTCCAGATGTGCGAAATTCTTCATGTGAGCGCGCTTTATGCCTTGAGTTATATGTATGAGCACCGAGAAGAAGCTGACCATCACGACCTGGTCCTGACTCTGAGAAATCTTTTGTTTGCTGTGAGGGAGGGTGTCGTATGATAGCCGGAATGAACGAGCGAATCACGTTCCAAAAGCAGGACGTAATTGTAGACGATATTGGCAACCACACTAATAAATGGTCCGACTACTATTCCTGTTGGGCGGCCATAGCTACATCGAGAATCAGCACAAAAGAAAAAGAAGAAGCCGCACAGACTCTTGAGCAGGAGCGACTGGACTTCACTGTCCGATACTGTCCACAGGTAGGCACCATTTCTTCGACTGAATACCGCATAGCTTTCAATGGGCATATCTATAATATCGATAAGATAGACAACGTGGATTTTAAGAAGAAAACATTGAAGTTCAGTGCGTCATTGGTGAGAAGATGAAAGCGAAGATAAACACATTCTCAGACTCTATGCAGAAAATACTGCATCAGTACGGAGACGATGTAAGAGAGACTGCCAGACAGTTGGTTAAACGCGCCGGCGAAGAGGCGAGAAAAAAGCTGAAGCAGGTTCCTCCGACCCCAAAGAAGACCGGAGGATACGCTAAGGGTTGGGCTATCGGAGACTACACATGGTCCGTCGGCGGGGCTGAGAACGTGTCTTCACAAGATTAATGATTCATGATACTCTAATAAAAAAAGGA
>CALGGR010000273.1 GCA_937915755.1 uncultured Fretibacterium sp.
AGGTAAACGCGGCATTGCAGGGAGCAGTGGACGCAGGACGAGGCAACAATTGGGGAGCGGTGCAGAGAGCCTTGACGCAGTGGTATGGAGAATTTCTATCAGGCAGGCAGCAGTCAGGGACATCAATGCGTAGAACAGGAAGACCGCCGGTGCTAGAAAGTACAGGGACAGGATACGAAGGACGCGGAAGTGTGAATTTGCGGGACTTTGGAGATATGGACATGGACAGGCAGGCACAGGCATTAATGAGAATGGGAATAGTTTAATTAGGAGATGGTATTGAGAAATGGCAAGTAATACATATCAGGCAGTAGGGAACAAAGAAGACGTAAGCGAAATAATCACGAATATAGCTCCGGATGATACGCCGCTGTATACGAGGTTAAGCCGTACAAAGGCAACACAGGTAACGCACGAATGGCTTGAAGATACGTTAGGCGAGGCAGACACGAACAAGCACGTAGAAGGTTACACCTATGAGACGATGGCAGTAGAGCCAAGAATGAGGTTAAGCAACTACACGCAGATAATGCACAGGGGTATCCACGTAACGGACACGCAGGAAGTGGTGCTGAAGTACGGGCTTAGGAGTGAAATAGCGTACCAGATGGCGAAGAAGATGAAGGAGCTAGCGTTTGACTGCGAACAGGCATTATTGACGCAGGATACGAAGATATTAGGGAGCATGACAATAGAGCGTCAGTTTGGAGGACTGCCGTATTGGATAGTAACGAACGTATTATCGAACGGCGGGACACCACGCGCCCTGACATTTGACCTAATCAACAACGCGTTAGAGCAGACATGGAACTTAGGCGGGAAACCGTCAATCCTGTTAGTATCACCAAGAAACAAGCGTGTAATAAGTTCATTCACGGCCGGGAACACGAAGTACATGGACGGGAACAAGACACGGAAGATTTCGCAGGTAATCAGCGTATTGGAGACAGATTTCGGAGTATTGCAGTGCATAACGGACAGGTTTATGCCGAATGACGTAGTGTACGGATTATCGCCAGAATACATGAAGCGAGCATTCTTGAGGCCGTTCAAGACGTTTGAATTACCGAAAATCAACGACATGGGCAGGCGAGCAGTGAACGGAGAATGGACGCTTGAAATGCGTGCAGAAAAAGCCCACTTCAAGATAGAAGACCTTGACGGAGTAGTCCCTGTAAGTGCGGCATGATAAGCCATCAAGAATTGTCAGAAGACGGAGACAGCCTGAAGCTAACGAACTATATCAACAGTGATGATGTAGAGCGTGAGAACTGGCAGAAAGTCCAGGACGGCAAAGGGTATATATACGACAACGGTCAGTTAGTGGGGCGAGAAATAGCACGTATTCCTGTGGAAGAGGCAGCAATGCTGGAGGCAATGTGCGATATAGATTACTTGAGCTTCAGCCGTAATAAAGACAAAGCAGCGTTAAGGAGGCTTCTGAAGAGGTATCCTTATTGGCGCAGCAGTTCAGGAGGAGTGTAAAAGAATGATACCGGTATTAAGGTTAGTGAAGTCGTTAAGATATGCGCTGAAAGATATGCAGGGAATAAAAAATTCAGATTATGAGCTGATAGAAAGCATAAATCAGGCCTCAACGCTTTTGTACAGCCGGTTAAGTGAAAGGTATGTACAGGCAGCATTAAAGAAGAAGATACTATTAGTAGGAGACGAAGGCAGCGCGACATTGCCGACGGATTTTGTGCATATCCATCAGTTAGGGATGGGAGATAATGATGTAGCAATCCCAACGAGCACACTACCAGCAGTAGAAGGAACTTACCGGATAATAGGGGACACAATATATGCGTATCCCGGAGGTTACAGTCTAGAATACTATTATGTGCCGAAACGGGTATCCGGGCTAGGAGATGAGCTTGATATACCGTTGTCAATGTCGCCGTATATAGAACAGATAAGCCTAGCATTATTCGGAAACAACTTAGAGAAGGCCGAACAGTTAGTAACGCAGTGCAGTCAAGTATTGGCAGCGCGTGAAGTATCCCACTTTACGGACGTAGGGCCAGTGCAGGCATTAGGCGGTAAAATCTAAGCTGGGGGTTGAAGCAGAATGACCCCCAATCAGATGATAGCGATGTTGAGGCGTTACATATCGGACGAACAGGCGACAGGCTTCACATCAGGCGGGAATATGGAACAGCCTGAAGGGACGCAGGAACTATTGAGCTATCTTGACCGTGCAGTAGATGAATATTCGAAGCGTCAGGCATTGACCGGTGATTTGCGACTGTTGAGGACGCTGAAGTTTGAGGGCAAGCCCTTATTGCCGAGTGATTTTCTATCGCTGTGCGGAGCAGTGCCGATAACAGTATCCGACAAGATAATAACGTACTATGGAGATACGCCTGAAGTGCCTATAAGGTACTTTGCCCGGCTGCCGTATGTGAGTGATTACGGAATGGACAGCGAATTGCCGTATGAAGTAGACCAGTCGACAGGAATAATATCGCTAGCGGCGGTGTATGCGCTGAACAAGCAGGAATACAACGTAGCCCAAGATTTAATGCTGCTTGGATATGGGGGTGGAGTGAATGGGAATGTTGAGCAATAAGCACAGTAATGCGCAGACAATATTCTATTCATCATTTGACGGAGGCTTGAACCTGTCCGTACCGTCAGAAAGTTTACCGAGAAACGAACTGAAAGAAGCAGAGAATGTGGAGTTTTCCCCGCTGACAGGAGCAATGAGAGTACGCGGCGGTTTAGTGTGGTCAGGTCGTTTTAATGAAGCAATAGACTACATAGTGCCAGTACAAGGGCGCAAAGGTTTCTTAGCACGAATAAAAAAGACAAGGAAGCTGTATTACTTTCAGTGGCATAACATACTGCCGGTGAAAGGAGAACTGACAGGGGACGGCGATATATCGATAGTGTCATGGGAGGACGCAGAAGAAAAAGATTGCTGGCTGATAGCTTCGGGCGGTAAATTACAGAAGTTAAGTGATGATGTACTGCCCCAACTGACAACGATAGCAGGTTCACCAGATGATTGCCGTCAAGTGTTTATCCGTAATGGTCGAGTAGGAGTATTGAACGGTACAGACATAATAAGTTTCTCATGTGTAGGCGACTGTGAAAGCTGGGATACAGATGATAATGATGTGAGCAGCGGTCAGTATGTGAAAATCGGATACAAGGACGGAATGAATATAGATGCAGTAATCCCGCTGTCGAAGGATTTAATAATATTCAAATCGCCAACCGGAGAGCCAGACAAAGGCACAGTCTGGAGGCTGACGGGAGATTTTGCGTCCGACTTGCAGGTATTAGAAGCGGCGCACAACACCGGAACATACAGCCCCCGCAGTATCAAGGCAGTAGGGAATGACGTTTATTACGTAACGCTGTCCGGAGTAGCGACATTGTCGAGCGTAACGGCCTATGGAGAGGTAAAAACGTCATGGCCTGACAGGAAGGTATCGAATGCCTTAACGCCCGAAATAGATTTTACGTCCGAACTGTGGGACGTAACGGTGAAGCAGCAGCTATGGGTACTGCCGTCAAGGGAGAAAGAAAAAATCTGGGTATTTGATTATGTGCGCGGTATCTGGACAAAGTTTAAGTTTCCAGCCCCTATAATCCATGCAGCTGGAGTAGATAACCGTCTTTATGTGTTCATAGGGCAAGATTTGTATGAAATGATAGACGGTTATACGCAAGATGACATGAAGGAAACTGGATTGCAGACGATAGAGGCAGTAATGAGGCTTGGCACGATACTTCACGGCCGGCAGACACTAATCAAGGGAGTATTTGCTTCATTTGAACTAATGCCGGATTGCAAGGCAGAATTATGGTTAGGAGAGTACAAAATGCCGTTCGGTTATGGAGGAGTAATAGACCGAATATATGACCCGCCGAATGATACGCAGTATGCGAGTGAAGATTATGACCCGTTATTCCCTGAAGGGAGCGTATTAACGTCTCGGCGCAGGTGCATGGTAAGGGATTGGCAGATAACGCCAATAATCAAGATATACGGAGGCGGCTGTTCAATATCAACGATGGGACTTGAAGCAGTGGAGGTGTAATAGATGGCAAATATAGAACCTTGGGGAGTACAGCACCCAGTAGCGTTTTATGCTGGCGGAGATACCACTAGAGACGCGTTCCGCAAGCATATAGAAGAAATAGAAGAAATCTACGCGAAATTAAACAGTCTAAATATGAATAAGTTGGAAAGTTCAACATTCACCAGCGAAATTTCAACAGTAACCCAAGGCCTAACCCAAGACCTTAAAACACATATAAACGCGACTAAGCCGCACCCGAACTATAGACCGTCATTTTCGGATATAAGCGGTACATTAGACGCGGGGCGTGTAGATGGCTTGACACAATTGATAGGAAGGATGATAAACAGCAATACGAACGGCATAGTCGATATACATATAGAGGAAACCGACGACCCAACCACCTTACCAAACGAAGACAATAAAGCGTATAAAGGATATATAAAGTTCAAGAATGGATTACTAATCCAATGTGGAACTACGGAAAGGTTTACTCGTTGGAATATAGGCGACTACTCAAACATATATTTCCCAAAAGCATTTTCGTCTGCGTGTTACGCTGTAGTGCCGACACTCGGCGTAAGAGACCCAAGTGGACTCGACCCGGGTGCACCAGGTTGGCCGCAACGTGCATTTACATTGCAACTGCAAAAACTGGACAAAAAATATTTTAACTGGGTGAGATACGGTGTAACAACAGAATACACCGGGTGGGATTTTGACGGTTATCTTTTTGTATCGTATATAGCAATAGGGAAATGAGGTGAAAGTATGCCAACATATGTGATGGTATCAGCAGCGTTTAGGTACTTACTGGGAAGTAGAACCCGTAACATCGCAGAATATTATAGTCGGAGATACGTTCGACATGGGATATAACAGATTTATCACTATATGCGTTGGCGGACACCACGATAGAAATGTTGGAAGAGGGAGATTATCTTGAGCCTGAGTTTAATAACAGTCGTGGAACTTTTGACTTAAAGATAACCTTCCCCCTGCCGATAACATTTAGCTCATTGCGTGGAGCAACGATAAGGGTAAACAGCATAACTGATTTATCCCAATACAAGACGATATATGACAAACATTCCAGTGATAGCGGATATAGAACGAAGGACGAAGCCCCGTTTTTGTATGGTAGTTTTCAGTTGAAATGGTATTCCTATACCCTCGATGACCTGATAGGAGATACCGCCCATACAAGATGGTGCGATAGTTTTATGCAATATTTTTTACGATAGCAAGATGAAGAAGACATATAGTGAACTAGAGGAAGAATTTTACCGCCGGTACAAGAGGCCGGTAGTGGAGCGTTTGATAGTAGGGTACAGCGGGATAGACCCGCCGCTGAAGGCACAGGCAGAGGACGACGAGCACGAAGACTTAGGCCATCTGCTTGGAGGTAATGAGCTTGGACACTACCATTTGACAGGGAGTGAGTACCGAGAACTGAAGAGGTTATTGAGTTATCCGCCCCAGATATACGCCGGGCAGGAGCTAGCAGTAACAGCATACGAAGAGATGACTGCTTGCGAAGTGATAGGCCAAAATGTGAGGA
>CALGGR010000274.1 GCA_937915755.1 uncultured Fretibacterium sp.
CAGCACTACACTGTAGCGCCGTAGACGGGGATACATACATACCCGCCGCTTTAAGGCCGTAAACACCCGTCAATACTTGACTTATATTCTCAGCACTAACAGCCGCACTTTTCTTTTCTCTCTTACGCTTTGGGATTGCACTCACCCCCTTAAATCATCAAAAGCCCCCTGCTTTCGTAGACGCTGGGGACTTCTCTCGTATTTATCTGTCTCGATATTGCAATACATAAAGCCACAATTCCGTCTATACGGTCTATGCTGTGCGCTTTGTCTGGCACGTAGTTTTCCACGCTGTCTCTTTTTACAACAAGATTCGCGGCATTCCACCGCAACACAGGGTTATCTCCATGTTTTAACTCACCGCTTAGGTACTCGCGTTCAAGTTCCTTCAATGCGGGGCTTAAAGTTACCCAGCCTTGACGCACTGGTACTACGTTAAAACCCTCTTCCTCTAGCTGTATTGCAATCTGCGTCGCCATGTAAGGATCGTAGCCGATTTCTTTCAAACCTCGAAATTCCTTTGAGATTTTCCGTAATCGTTCCTTGATGTAATCATAATCAATAACGTTACCTGGTGTCGCCTCAACATATCCGCGCCTTACCCATGACGAAAACGGCACTCGATCTCTACGTTCGCGCGCTGTCATGTTGTCCTCTGGTATCCAAAACCAGCAAAGGACATCTCCCGTTCTCGGAAACTTCAGCACCAGAGCCGTGAGGTCATTCACCGTCGAAAGGTCTAATCCTGCGTAACATGGCTCATTCCGTAACGTTTCAATTTCTGTACGTCCACCGCATAACGCCCACGCATCAGAATTTATCCAGCGTTCCTCCGATTGTGTCCAGACATTCATGTGTAGCCGCAGAAAAGCATTCAGCGCAGCAGGCATTTCTTGAGCCTTCGTTAATTTCCTCTGCAGATCATCAAGTTTTACTGACACACCCAGGTTCGGGTTAGCCTTGATCCAGACGTCTTCGTTCCTGTAGTCGTCGCCTTCGTCAAGCGTAAATATCACTCCACAATAGCTGTCATCTTTCACGCTGCCTTCCAGCACTTTCTCCACATATTCATGTTGTTCACGGCAAATGCTTTCTCGTGAGACCCCGGCTGTCGTTATCGCAAACAGCATAGGTTGACGACGCGCTCCAGTTGCGGTTTCAAGCACATCCCAAAGATCGCGGGTCTTGTGTGCGTGCAATTCGTCAATGATTGCTCCGTGAATATTCAGGCCGTCAAGTGAGTTGTAGTCACTCGACAGAGGCTCGAACTTTGAGTTGGTCTTCAAATCAAACATGTTGTCTGTCCGAAGCGTGATGTGGCTTGACAAAGCCTTTGACCGTCGCACCATTCTTACGGCTTCTCCGTGTACTATCTTGGCTTGATCTCGTTTAGTTGCCGCGCTGTAAACTTGAGCTCCTTCTTCGTGATCAGCTTCAAGTAGATAAAGTGCAACTCCGGCTGACAGTGTAGATTTTCCGTTCTTACGGCTTATCTCAAGATATGATGTCCGGAATCTTCGGTACCCTGTCTCCTTCGACTTCCATCCGAACAACACATACAAGTAAGCCTGCTGCCATGGCGAGAGAATAAAGCGTTGCCCAGCATACTCTCCAACAGTGTGAGTCAAAAAGTTGAAGAACCGAAGAATCCTTGCGCCTGCGGCTTCGTCAAAATAAATTCCGCGACGCTCTCCCTCTTGTGAGTCTTTGTCATGTCTCTCACAAAACAGTTTCACCCATTTGCAGACCGTCAATCGATCAAGTAACACATCAGCTATGTATTGCCTGGCTATTTCAGGACTATTGCTCCGACAAGAAGGCATCGAATGTACTAACCTCCCTGTCCTGCTTCACTTCGTCTGCACCTTTCAAGCGCATACGCGCCGAAGGAGTCAAACCGAACTGTTCTTCATACCGAAGTGCAGCTAATGAATTGTCTCGGTGAATCTGCAATGCTGGGTGTTTGTGCGGAATACCATTTTTATCAAGGCTGATTACTCCTTCATTTTCTACTATCTGATTAGCTTCATACGCTATTCGTAAATGCTGGACATATCTCGCAAAAGGCTCAGCATCACACGGATTTAAGATTCCTTGTTCGCTCAAAAGGTCTAAAGTTTTTTCAGCTCGTTCTACAACGTCAGATGGCAAATTCTTAAATATCTTTTTATCCAAATCATCTTTCGTCATCTCTCCGAAATCTACTGTCTTCTCTTTCTTTTTGTGAACCCTTCCGCCAAGCTCCAAAAGTTTTCGCGGCGTAGGTTTCTTTCCTCGTCTAGCCATAGCCTTCTCCCTGAATTTCATTTTTTGGGGGCGTGTACACGCAAGCCTCCGCGCCGGTGTGGAGGGAGAACGCCCTAGACTTTTTGACCTCCCCTACCCTCTGCGTGTTTCTTGTTATGACAGGCCGCACACAGTGATTGCAGGTTCTCAACATCAAACGGACTTCCCCCTTCCGCTATCGGGATTATGTGATCTACCAACGTCATTGGCGTAACTATGCCATGCCTAAGACACTCCTCACACAACGGGCTTCTATGCTTCTTGAACTCTCTCAGTTTCTGCCATCGGGAGGTGCTGTATATTTTGTGTCGTTCGGGACGGTTTCGGTCATATTCTCGGTTAGATATTGATCTTCTCTCTCGGGTTTGCCTTGTTCCTGGTTTATAGGGCATTGTTGCCTCCAACAAAAATAGCACCCTGTTGTTCACAAGGTGCTATCACACTTTTTGATTGTCTAAAATTTTAGCCAAAACCGTACTAAAAGTCTTGAAAATTTCGTGAAGATTTCGTGAAGATGAAAGAGAAGGCTAAAAAACGAAATACCTCATAGCCTTCCTGACAAGTGCGTATTTCAGAGCATAGAACCCTGACTT
This sequence comes from uncultured Fretibacterium sp., assembly GCA_937915755.1. Lineage (GTDB taxonomy): Bacteria > Synergistota > Synergistia > Synergistales > Aminobacteriaceae > JAFUXM01. The sequence continues at coordinate 2,880 of CALGGR010000274.1, forward strand.
TGATATATGCGATTCCTGCATGACAGCTTTCACTTGTAGACCCTTGAAGTAATGAGACACTAGGATATTCATCAACGCTGGATTTCTACTGTTCGGATTTTTTGCGAGGTCTGCTATGAGTTCCTTGACAGGCTTCGTGATCTGTTCAAGCCGATTCATTTTGTGTTCCATAGCCTCAAGTTTCACAACGAACCTAAATACCGGACTTCCTGAGCCAGACCCCGCCACACGTTTGTAGTCCTGAACTCCGACATCACCGCGAAGCCTCAGTAGCGATAACTCTCTTCTCAGCCTCTCTAGCTTTGTGCAATTCTGCCCATACCCATAGAGGCATTTCTCGGTGTATCGAAAAAGGTTTTTATCCACGATCTTGCACCTCTATGAGAGAAATCACTTTCACGCAAGTCATTGATTCGTCGTCCGAGACCTTTTCACGTTCAACATGTAGGGAATCAATCTGAGAATCGTCTTCGATGATTTTCGCCAGTTGCAAACAATCCTGAAGAGCTTTGAGTCGGTTGTCCATATCCCACTTGCGATTATGCGCGTCATAGAATCTCACATGCAGCTCAACACGTCCCTTAAATGTGTAGGGGACGAGATGAGCCTTTTCCATGACTGCGACCGCATATTCTTGATACTCTCTCGTCGCCTGAGTTTTATAGCGTACACGTTTACCTGCGTTGCGATACATCCTATTCACGGACGGCGGAAGCCCTTTTAGCACTATGTCCAGCAGAGTTAGTTTTAAGTATCGCATGA
>CALGGR010000275.1 GCA_937915755.1 uncultured Fretibacterium sp.
ATAATAACTTTAAGATTATTCCCTGAAATACCTGCGGTTTTTGCAGTAATTAACAAAGTATCTTGCTGAGTGTCTTGACGGCCTTTCAAAGTAACGCTTGCAGATTGAGCCGTTAATGTAGTTTTATCCGTAATGTCAGTGTAATGCGCTATTCTTGATACCCATAACACAGCACCGTAACTCAAAGCACGTTTTGCCAGTAAAGGGAAATCTGAATTTGCGATATTGCCTCCGTAAATTCTTTCAAATTGCTGTTCTGAACTAATTAATTGAGGAGTTCCTATAGTGCCTTTTTCTGTCAGACCTGCAACACAGGAAATGCCTTTTAACATCGTATCAACATAATACGATAAATCAGTCTCCGTAACTATTGAACGCGGTAATCCTGCTCCCATTAGTCTCCAGCCTCCTCATAAATTTCTATTAATCTTTTTCTCTGAGCTGTAATTAGGGCATTACTAATTAATTCCTCTGATACCCTGACAGTTCCTTTTGGGGCTAAATAAATGCTCTCACCATTAGCTAACGGGTAATCTCTGGGCCCATCGGCTAAATTGCGAATAACATTAATTTTTGTTTCCTTATTCATCATCATCGCTCACCTCTACTAAATCTTGATTAATCTCCGTGCTAATCTTCCTGATTAACGGCCAGTACTCTCGAATATGGCTGTAAATTTCAACGTCATAAACTGTGATAGTGCCCTTGCCTTGATAGACCTGCGAAATATTTGGGCTTACGTCAGAACCTGCCATAACACGCCAGCTCCATGTGTAATTTCTTTCTCGTTCATCATTCACTGCCTGAATTAATCTGCTTGACTGGTTAAGCCTGCTGAATGCTTCAATCATCTCTAATAATTCAAGATTACTTTCACAACTGACATTCACATTAAATTTCAAGTCGTACCATCTAGGCGGGACTTCATACACAGCCTGCAAATTCTCTAAATCAATTGCCCTTAATCTGTCGCCGTCATGTGCTAATTTCTTCTTCTCTGTTAAATCAGGGCCGCTTAATACAACAACAGGGAGCGTCGATATTTCAACGATACTCCCCGTGCTTAGAATTACATTGCTGTTTATATTCTCTCGTAACATTCGGACTAAAGCTCGTGTTGTCTCTACAATCATCACAAGAACGCCCCCGTCAATGCCTTAATATAAATATCCTTAACCATGCTTAAGAATTCTTCACTCTGAAAAATGGGACTTAAAAACGGTCTTGCAGGTATGTGAATATATTGTGTGCTGCCTCTTAAGTGAATTCCTATATGGTGCAGATAAGCTCTCATTTTAGGAGTTACTCCGATTGTACAACCGAACTCATGAACAGCTGCTATATTTGCTTCCTTCCCGGACTTTACTCCGATAAATACGCCGTTGCCGTTGTCTAAGACTTCATATGTTACGCTGCCGAGTAAATCTCCTTTGTCAATTAAGGGCTTGCTTGAGCCTTTTAGCATTATAGTTGCAGGAGAATTCGGGGCAAATGCTTTACCGCCGGGCGCACCGCTGACAATCCCCTTCTGAATCATCGCAGCTCCGTAATTGCCGACACGTGCTGCTGCCCTGTGAAATATTGACATCAAACGCTTTGGATTAAGAATATTTTCTATTCTGTTCCAGTCGCCATAAAGATTGCTCATCGTGAACGCTTCCTTGAAAAGTAAACATGAACATGAAAGCTCTTGCCTTGATAGTGTGCCATTGGTCGCACCTCTGTTACTATTAGCCTTGAGCTGTCTTCAAGTTCAAGCTCATCTGCAACACTGCCTCCAGCTCTCTGCCAGTCTGTTAAATAAAAAACTACATGACCGGTATTAACAGGGTCGCTGCCTTCGGGGACTGGTGCAAGGCTCTCGAACTTATCCCACTTGACCTGACCGTAAATCGCGCAAGGCTCTGACCACTCAATAAAACCCGTCGGCCCAAGTTCGTCATCAATGCCCGTATCAAGCCGCTTATAGAGCAAGACTTTCACGGGGTGAATTATCTTAGGAGTTATCATAATATTTCAGCTCTTTATGCAACAGCAAATCTTAATTTCGGTCTCGTATAAGTCCTCAATATCGCGTCAACTTCACTATCACCAGTCAACGCTCCAGACTGAATATTAGTTAGTGCTTCAGCTGAAAGACTGTAGCTGTGCCCGTCCGTCGTTTCTGAGATAACCAAACCCTGCAAAGCCTTTTCTTCTTGAGCTGTCTTGTCGCTCAATAACGGGAAATAACTTACTGCAAGTTTCATTGCCGCTCGTTTTATATCTTTCGGGGTCGACAAGTCCTCTTCAACGTAACCAAAATTGCCGGTTATCTCAATATTGAGCTTACCCGCAGGCCATTTCTTAGCGCGATATATCTTCGGGTAATGTCTGTCATCATCAGGATAAAACCTGTTATACAAAATATACTCGTCCTGATTTAGCACTTCATTATCGACTTTGATAATTTCATCGCCGATTAAAAATAATGGGAGAAGCAGATTTTGTCCGCCCCTCCCGTCAAGTCTGATAGTCATTGTTCGTGGTTCAAAAAATTGTCCCGTAATTTTATCTATCAATTTCCCCGACTGTTCGATTAATAATGCTAATGCCTCATCAGTAAAATCTTCTTCTGTAAATCCTTCAGAACGTAAATCCTCAATAGTACAGTAGCTCATGCCTGAACGACTAAGCCTGTTTCTAAGAGTTTTACAGCCTTTGACTGTGCAACTTTAACAACACGACCTTTTTCAAAAGTAATCCCGCCGATATTGCAGCTTCCTGAACCTTTCAGAGTTAAGAATAAAAATTTTGGAGCTGATACTGCGGAAGTTATTGTCTCAGGTTTTCTTACTGCCGCTTTTATAGTTTTTCTCGCCATTTTTTTTACACTCCTTATGCTGTAACAGCGTCAGCACCGCCGCTTAAGCTGTAAGTTCCAAGTGCAGGACGTTTTGTCTCATTCGTTCCTGAAGTACTAATATCCTCAAACGATACGTAAGTGCTTGATACATTTTCAATATATGCAGTACTCGCGCTTGTATCCATTGAGCAGTCCTCCAAAGTCTCAACAGTTGAACCGTCATTCTTGACAACAACATTAAATAATTCATCGGAAGTTGTCGTTGGAGCTGCAATCGTAATGCTTAAATCATTTCCGTCAGCACCCGCTGATTTCGCTGTAACAGTTAAGCAATCAACAGGCGTGGTCTCTCTGTCTTTTAAAGTAACCGACGCAGCTACAGCCGGTGTCGTAACAGTCGGGGTTGACGGTGTTACAGAGCCGCTATCATTATTATCAACCTCATCAATTTCACTGCTTGAGCTTGTTATTTTGTATGCGATTACTAATGCATCGTCCCAAAGAATTTTGCCGGGATCTACCCTCATGTACATGGTGTACTCTGTCTCGTCTTTCTTCTGGTTGAACTGGCTGTAAACCTTCATTGCGCGCTGAATTCCGGCTACTAAGTTATTCTTGTTCGTTAAGATTATTACGTCATCGGGCAGATACTCAACGGGGAATAACTGAATGCCTAAATATTTAATTGCGTTCCCTGTTGTTAATGTCGTGTCGCCGAGTTCCGTAACTCTTGTTGCAACACTGCGAATATAAGCGTCTGAAACATTGCTCGAACAATAAAAACGCATACTGGCTCTGTCGCGTTTAAACTGATTAGGCATAAGAGATAACATACCGGGGAATATTACTCCCTGATAATCGCTCTG
>CALGGR010000276.1 GCA_937915755.1 uncultured Fretibacterium sp.
GGTCTCCAACGGCAAATAGTTTTGAATCTTCCCTGTAATTCTTGAGGGCTTCGATCATGCTGAACTGCAAAGGGTCTGTGTCCTGAAATTCGTCAACGAGAACATGCTTGAACGTTTTGCGGATTCCTTTTTGCTCTATGGTTTTCTTCGCGTGAAGTATCATGTCCGAAAACGAGAGAAGACCACGCTTTGACTTCATGCTGTCCCAAATTCCCCACGAGACCGCGCAGAATTTCAGGAGAGTTCTTCTCATAGCTTCTTCTTCAGGTGAGATAGGTGATTTGAAATTGGCTGCTATATTCTTCAGTGTTGAGGGCTGACTCTTCCGCCACCCTGACAAAGTATCTCCAACAGGCGTATCACGTATTGCGAGAAGTGCCTTCGTTTTGCCTATAAAGTCTGGCCTGCTTGTTATATCGGCGTAGAAACTTCGCACTCCATCATTATCAGAAGGAGGGTTTGCCCTTGAGGTGTCAAGAAAATTTTTGAGCGAGTTCCCAGCTGCGTCAGTGGTCTTAACGTCGGAAATATGCACATCCTTCCACAATAGCCAAGCGTTCCGCCATTCTCTGCTCAACAGTGACATGACCGAACGCCCTGCCTTAGTGATAAGCTCCGAGTCATCTTTCGACCATTTCATCATATCTTCCCATGAAAGCCCCGACGACGAATGAAGGTCAGCCGTCTTATACGCAAGCTGTGCGAGATTCCTTGCCCCCCATTTCCCGACAGCCGCGCTCATGTATCCATCGTGATCGAGAGCCTCAGCAGCCTTGAGGATTTCACCGCCCGTGTAATTCTGTGCGAGCCTCTCAAGTCCTGCAAACTCAACAGCGTTCTTCAAGTCCTCCCAAAATGACTGCTCCTGATGCGCCGAAATAACCGAAGCTCTTGGGTCAATGTCAAGCGACAACCCCGACTCTCGTATCAGCCTCGTGGAAAACGCATGTATCGTCGAAATCCACGAATCACTCAGGCCGTCAAGAATATTCTGCTTACGTTCTTGATCAGGATAATCTTTGAGTGAGGCTTCTATGAGGGATTCTATTCGTGCTTTCATCTCACCTGCCGCTGCTTCGGTGTAAGTCAGAGTGAGAATGTCGGAAGGCAACAATTCATCATCATCAAGCAGCAATCTCAAGTAACGTTGTGAGAGAACCCAAGTTTTTCCCGTACCTGCTCCGGCTTCGACGGTTATCGTGGGATCATCGGCGGTTATGGCTTCGCGCTGTCCTTTCGGGGTATCGTATGGTAATGAAAATTTCAACGTAAAGACTCCTCTCAATAAAAGTGTCGATATTATATTGCAAACTCATAATATCACATGCTTGACAAAAAACTGGGGTGGAGGGGGGGTAAAATATTTTCTATCAGCACTTTTTAGTACTCAAGGAGGGGATTTTATGCCTGCCAAGACTTTTTCTATCTGTGGGCAGACTGTTACTGTAAGTGAAACGTATGATGCTTATAATACACTCAGGCTGCAATTCATTCAAGAAGCCTCAAGTGCGGCTCAGGTGTTCGGGAAAAGATACGACTCTTACGGGAATATTGACAACGTTATCGAACATGGACTTGAGGACGGCTTAGGGATAATCGCGGGAATCATCGACAGAGTTGTGATTAACGGAGTTCTCATGAAGCTGAAAATCTACGACATCGACGATGAACGTTTCTTCAGGGAGTTCTATCAGGACAAATATTTTCTCTGGGGTGATGCTTTCGACGAGGTTCAGGATCAGTACATGGCCATAAGGCTTGAGCAAAAGCAGCTCGATGAGTACCGCACTATGAGGAGGCAGAATCGTTCGCGCTGGGTAGGCGGAGGCTTCGGAATCGGCGGAGCATTGAAGGGCGCAGCTAAGGCTGGAGCAATGAACATGGCCAGCGGTGCGCTTCACGGACTGTTCAACGCGGGCGCAAAGGCTATCAGCATGGCAAGTGAGAGCAGTCAGAAATCTTCCCTCTACAAAAACAGCGCAACCAAGAATACACTCATCGGCGGAATATGGAGTTCGGTGTATCAGATTCACTTTGCTGTCTGGGAAATTCTTGAGAGGCACAACGGAAGGATGAATGTTTCGTGCCTGACTTCGGGAGCTGAGAAGAAAGCGGAGGCCACTGTCAACAACTTTGCGAGAATGCCGAAGAAAGATGTCCTCGCAGTTTTGCCGCAGACCATGCTCCTTAATCCATACAATGAGGAGCTGTACAAGAGTCTTTTCTCGATATTCGGAGATTCTGACGGAGGGCTTCAGAAGGCAGCTCGGTATTTCGGGGTTGATACGTCATTCATCACCGAAGGGAAGGAAGCGTTAGCCGATAAAATTTTCGCGGACATAAAGCATGAGCTTGGAAAATCAGAACAGGCAGCCCTGAGCGCAAAGGCGGAGTATGAAATTGCCCTAGAAGCTAACGGTGTCGGGGATACTTTGTCGGCACAGAACAACCTCAAAGCAATAGAGGCCACGCTGAGAGATTATGACGTTAAGGCGAGGACGTTTGACGGTGAGACTTTCCGTTCCCGCGCTGAGGCTGATGAGGCAAGAAAATCCGTTGAGGACTTTGAACGCTCCATTAAGGCCTGCGAGTACGAGAAATCAGAGGAGAACGCCCGCAAAGCTCTCGAAATCATAATGGCTTATGACGCGAAGACTTCTTCAGCAAAGAAACGCGTTGAGGCAAAACGTGAAGAGATCGGGAAAATCTTGGTGGACTTCGATGTCGAAGCTCGCAGCGTAACGTCCCGTGTGAAAAAGACGACGTTCGACACAAGAGAAGAAGCCGTGAAAGCCCGCGAAGAAGTCTTAGAAATCAACAAACTTCTTTACGGTCTTGACTACGAACACTCAGAGGACGACGCGAGGAAGGCACTTGAGAGACTTGAAGGGTACAGCCCCAGCTTCAGGAGAATCTTCAACGATTACTTGGACAAGCTGAAAACTCTTCTCTCTTCCTTCGACACAGAGGCAAGTACGGTCAGTTTCAGCGGCCAGACTGTTGTGCTTGACAGAGAGGAAGCCGAAAAGATCAAAGCCATGCCGGAGTTCAATGAGCTTACTGTGAGCTGGGAAGAGTACAAGTCCGAAAGAACCGACGGAGCATTGAATCACATTGCTGAACTTCTGGAGAAGATGCCACCAAAGATTCGCAAGTCATTTTGGGGATTGATGAGTGAGTTCGAGACGGAACAGAAGAATATGGTGAGCAATGTCGGAAGCCCTCTCAAGTGGGGATTAGTGTTCGTGTGCTGTTACGTGTTTATGGAGAGCATACCATCGTTGCAAGCTTCAAGCGGTCATAATGCGGTATTTAATTTCGCTGGGCTTATAGCTTTGGTGATGATGCCTGTATCAATAGTAAAGGGTATCATGGCTATGATCAAGCGCCGTAAATCAAAGAAGTCCTCCGAATACCTCAGCGACTTCGAGAAACTTTCCTCGCAGTCAAAAGAGTACCGCAACTTCAAGATTGCGAACAAGAAATAGCGCACAAAAAATCCCCGCTGCCGCAAAAGCAACGGGGACTGAATCTTTCTTGCCACTACTGGGAAATTGCTGAAACGGGGCATGTGCTTACGCAAGTTCCGCACTCTACGCACGCATCTGCATCTACCTTTGCTTTTCCGCCGTCTACTGCGATTGCTGAAACGGGGCAAGCTCCTACGCATGACTCACATCCTACGCAAGTATCCTGATCTACTACTGCCTTTGCCATTTTAATTTCCTCCTCTCGTTTAATCTTGTTCGTAACCGTTTGCCTAGAAGCCCCTCAACTTCTTGACGATGAGATTATATCACAGTGTCAACGAAAAATCCTCTGTTTGACAACACAACCTTTCAGACGAAAAATACACCCTCCACCTCAACGCTTCACATAGCCACGCGCTGCCTCCAGCCGAGATGTGAGCCTCAATCTTCACGCCGTCGTCTCCAAGAGGAACAACTAGATGCGTTACCCCAAGCCTCGCGAAAGAGTTGGGTATGGCAGGAATTCCCGGCCCTTGAAGAAAACAGCCCTTCTTCTCGCGGAGAATATTCTGCGTCGACAAAAGCCAGCGGTCTCGTATTGCTTCGGGGGAAAGCCAGACCCATTCGGCATCACGGACAGCGCGGGAAAATTCTTCCTGCGGAAAACAGTCCTGCCTTCCCGCGAATCTGTCGTCGAAAAATGCCGAGCGCCAGCCCCAATCCCTCATGAACGGCACCAAATCGCGCTCGTATCCCAATACCGCAACCCTGTCGCCCCTTGCACACGTCATTACAGCATCGAGGTATTGTCCGCCATCATCATCGAACGGCAGCAACACAGAACATGCCGCGCTTGCTGCTGCAAATTCCTGCGGGAACGGTGAGACGTAGAGTCCTGCGAGGTCTTTTAGGGTTGACGTTAGGAGCGAGGCCGTGTGAATTGGGCGTGAAGTGTGAGGTTCGAGTCGCGAGTCGGGAACGAAGCCAACCCCTGATCGTCCGTCATCGGCTAGAATGAAGCTAGCGTGCCAGCCCAATATAAGGCGCGAGACGTGGGAGTCCTTTCTGTCGTTCAAAGCGTGTGATAACTCGGCGAAGAAGTTACTGTTTAAGGTCGTCAAGTTTCAGGCTCAATTCTTCCCACTGAGAATATAATTCCGAAAGCTCCCTGTCGAGATTCGCCCGCTCCGTCATCAAGCTCTGAACCTTCTGCGAATCCTTAAGTGTCTCCGGCTGACATAGCAGGCTGTCAATCTCCCCTATTCTCGATTCATGGCCAGATATGTCTTTCTCAGTTTGGGATATTTCGCGCTTAGTCTCACGGATCAGGCGGGAATTGTCCTCACGCTTGGTGGACTTAGGTTTGGTTGACGGCTTCGTGTCCTGAGCTTGGGGTGTCAACGTCTCCTCCCGTTTCTCCAAGAACCACGAGTAATTTCCCGGATAATCGTAGAGTTTCCCGTCCCTGATTTCAAGCACACGTTCGGAAAGCGCGTCAAGAAAATGTCGGTCATGTGAGACGATCAGCAATGTAGCCTGATACTTCAGCAATGCCCTCTCAACAATTTCGCGTGTGTCAACGTCAAGGTGATTCGTAGGTTCGTCGAGTATCAGGAAATTCGTCTCCTCCAGCATCAGTTTGTAGAGTGCCAACCTTGCCTTCTCACCGCCAGAAAGTACGCTCGCGGGCTTGAAGATTTCGTCCCCTGAAAATAGAAATGCTCCGAGAAGGTTGCGGCGTTCAACATCATTCAGCTTCGATGAAACACTCCTCGCTTCCTCCCAGACAGTGTTTGAATAGTTGATGTTCTGCGCGCTCTCTTGGGAGTAATAAGAGAACTTCACGTTATGGCCGAGCTTCACCGTCCCTGATGTTGGGGCTTCCGTGAGACTTAGGAGACGGAGCAATGTCGATTTCCCTGCACCATTCACTCCGACAAGTGCGACTCTCTCTCCTCGTTCAACAACAAAATTGACGCCGTCAAAGACTTTCACGCCGTCATAATACTTCGCAAGGTCTGAGGCTCTAAGGACTTCACGGCCGCTCGGTGGTGCTTCGGGGATTGTGAGCTTAACGGACTTGCTTCCCTGTGAAAGTTCAATGCGCTCAATTTTCTCAAGCTGCTTTATTCGGCTCTGGACTTGCGCGGCTTTGGTGGCTTTATACCTGAAGCGGTTCACGAACGACTCTATCCTCTGAATCTCAGACTGCTGTCGGGCAAATGCTTTCTCCAAGAGTTCACGGCTCTGCTCTTTTGCTGCTATGTAGTCGTCATAACTGCAAGGGTAAATAGTGATTACCCCACACTCAAGATCGGCTATAGTGTCGGCCATGTTTTCAAGAAATCTAGTGTCATGTGATACCGATACGACCGCGCCTTTGTGTGTCCTCAGCCAGCCTTCAAGCCATTCCATTGACTCGGTGTCGAGGTGGTTAGTAGGCTCGTCAAGGAGTAAGACGTCAGGAGATGACAGCAATAATCCGGCCATTGTGATACGCATCTTCCAGCCGCCCGAAAAGTCAGCGCAGTTCTTGGCCTCCTCGCCTTTTCTGAAACCGAGACCGTGCAAAACTTTCATAGCCATAGCCTCAAATGAAAAGCCTCCAGCGTCCTCAAATCTCCGTTCCAAGCGAGAATGTTCAGTGAGCAATGATTCATGATTTTCAGGAGAACGCGATAGTTCTTCCTCAACTGCCCGGAGTTTTGCCTCGATTACGGAGATTCCAGCTTTGTCCTTGAGGTATTGCATTAGCGGGACGGGTTCGAGTTCCGCAAGGTCTTGGGGAAGATAGCCGACAGTGAGTCCGCGTGAACGTTCGATTGTTCCGCCGTCAGGGTCAATCTCGCCGATTATCGTACGGAGAAGTGTAGTTTTTCCCGCGCCGTTCGCGCCGACAATGCCAATTCGGGCCGTGTTCGTGATTTGAAGGTTAAGCCCGCGAAATATTACGTGTTCGCCGAATGATAAGGTTAAATTTCGTATGTCAATCATGCACTAATACTACCACAAGGCACAAAAAAACCGCAGCCATCTTTCAGACTGCGGCGGGGTATTGTTGACGCTTATGCTTCGGAAGTTATTTCGACTTTCTTGTGGGCTTTGTCCTGGCCCTTCTCTGCGACTTCCACCGTAAGGACTCCGTTCTTGAAGGCTGCCTTTGCGGTCTCGGGGTCTGCCTCAACTGGGAATGTCAGAACTCTCTCAACCTTTCCGTAACGCCTCTCGCTGCGGAAATAACTCTTTCCGTCTCCGCCCTCTTTGGTCTCGGACTTCTTCTCGGCGGACAATGTGAGACGGTCGGAATATACATGAAGTTCGACATCTGCGGGGTCAATTCCGGGTAACTCGGCCTCTGCAAAGATTTTTCCGTCCTTTCGGTAAAGGTCTGCCTTTGCTCCGAACTCTGGGAACGTCTCGCTGAAAAACGGGTCTGCGAATCCTCTCGTGAATGTGTCAAGTATGCTCTCAGGATCCATCATTCTCATCATAGGGTAAAATCTTTCTCTTGCCATTGTAATCAATCTCCTTTTGTGTTGTTTCCGTGAAGGTCTCTTTTTCCCTCACGACATGGAGAATTATATTACTGACTTTCATTTACCATATCAGAAAAATGCACTATCTTTGACTAATAACTTTTACTGACCTTGATGAAATATGACCTATATATTCTGGGGGATTATCTTTCTGTTCTTCTTCCTATGTAATCTCGTAGCCGTCAAGAGATTTCCCGTCCCGTATAATTGCTTCGAGTTCCTCAATAGTCGGCATACGAGCAGTATGAACACCAGTCATTACAGGCACGGCTGCCACAGGATTGCCTTGCGCGCGATCGACAAAACGTGCATCGTCCACTTCCTCATGAATCGGTGTTGCCGCAAGTTTTCCGGCAATGTCGCCGAACATCTCATCAATCCTTGAGAACATGAAGCCCATTCCGTTTGTCGGGGTAATCAGTTTAGGCTCTGAGTGTGCATATTCCGGCAGGCCGAATCTTGCTCCCTGAAACTCCATTATGCCCAGAACTGTGTCAAATTTATTCTGACGTTCAAACTCGTCCAAGTCCTTGAGCTTCACGCCGCTGTCTAAATCCTCACCGTTGTAGCTCATGATGAACGAACTGAATTTTTCGCGCATGTCCTTGACACGTGTCAACTGTTCCTCAACACGTTCAATCCCCTTTTTTGCCGTAATACTGCTCATGAGGTTCACTGTGTCTGTGGCGTTGATTTTGTCCCTCACTGTCGATAATTCAGAGCCGTCAACGAAACTCGTCATCTTTTTGCCCGTTACCCAGTAGCCGGAAATCTCTTCGCCTGTCTCCTCATCATATTGATGTGCGTATGCCTCCGCAACGTCCCAATCTTCACCGCGCATCAATCTGTCCCTTGCACGTTCCAGCAGCTTGCTACCGTCCGGGCTTGTGTTCGTAAGGTTGGTATATGGCTTGTCCACTTTCTGACCCGAAATATGCGCGAGACCCTCGTTCATCTTCAACGATGCTCCCGCTAATGTCTCCCGAAGTTCCTCGTACTCTATCTGCATGTTTATGCGGTCAAGCTCGGTCAGGTCAGTATTCGAGGCTTTCTTCGTCAACTCGTGCATCTTCTCAAGAGATCGGAAGAGCGTCGTGTAGGGAAAGAGTGTAG
>CALGGR010000277.1 GCA_937915755.1 uncultured Fretibacterium sp.
GAAGCATGGCGCCGAAAATATCGTCGCCGAAGTCAAGCAACTCGCCCGACATAGCCTTATCAAGCCCGTGAATGTGCGCGATACCGTCACCAATCTCAATGACCGTGCCGACCTCGTCGACGTTCAAATCGACGTTGTAATTTTTAATCTGTTCCTTGATTATCGCGGTAATTTCATCAGGATTTATCTTCATGTTTGATACTTCACCTCTTTAGTTGCGTAGTGAACTTTGGAGCGCACGCAGACGCCGGAAGTTAAAGGACTCAATGACGCGGAGCAAACTCAAGTCAAAAATGAGACTGGCTGGTCAGATCGCGTTGTCAACGATGTGTCCAGTATGAAAGAATATGATGTGTTAAAGAAAGCCGATCTTCGCGAGGAGGTCTGCAACGGCAGAGTGTGCCTAGTCAAGGATGATATAGATCCCAACTATGTCGATACAAAGAGTGGCTTGACTAATCGCGAACGTATGGAGAGAGGGCGTCCACCAATTGATGCCCGAACAGGGGAACAACTAGAAATACATCATTTAAAGCAAAAGCACGACGGCGTATTTGTAGAGCTGAGAGAATCCGAACACGGAGACGGGAATCATGGCATACTCCATACAAAGATGGAGGACAGCTGGAGGAATGATCCGGAACTGCAAAGCCAATATCGGATTGAAAGACAGAATCACTGGAAAGCTAGGGCAAAGGAGCTGTAAAAAATGGATTTGTGGAATTTTGTTGAAGAAAATGATGTGGAGCGTACAAAAAGCCTTATAAGCCGCGAGCAGATAAGGGAAATTGAGGCTGTAATTGGAGTTCCTTTTGGTGTGGAACTCACGCGATACGTCATCAGTTACGGCTACCTTGCGTGTGGAGCTGTTGAATTTTACGGCATTAATTCAAAACAAATGCTTGACTCTGACATGGTAAGACAGTCGCTGTACCTTCACAAATATTTTCCACACACGGCGAAATATGTCGCGCTGGAGAATCAGGGAGACGGCGATTATTTTATCGTCGGATCTGATGACAGTGTTTTCGAGTATATCTCGGAAAATGACAATTTAAAGGATGTTAAGATGAAATTATCAGAGTATATTCTAAAACGCTTGGAGGGTGTAATCTAACAGGCGGCAATGTCATCAGATTTATTTTCCAACGCTATGTCTAAAGCCACCGGCTTTAGCCGGTGGTCGTTTAGTTGTGTTGTCCAGAATTTCCAGATAGATTTTTGTTTTCACTTGACTGAAGTCTCCCACTTGTGGATAAGGTGATCAATACTTGAAAATGCTAACTTTGCAGGTCAAAAAATGGTGAAAAATGTAAAAACGCATCCCCCTTAATCCTTGAACTGCAAGGGTTTGCAAAACTATTTCGTTTGAGTATGTTCGGGAAGGGAATCTCTCGTCTTCCCAGTCTACAACTTGATTCATGCTATTAACCGTCGAAATGAGGGGATAGGCTAAAAACGCGAGGCTAAAACCGCTTCCCATCAGAATTACACCATAGCAATTTTCAAAAATGCTGTGTTTTCAAATATTTCTTGTTTGTTGCTTTTCTCAACTGTTTTTTAACCATAAACGCTTTCTTTGCAAGCATTTAAGTCGATATCCACAAGTGGGAGACTTCAGCATTTATACTTGAACCAGCCAATGGTTCGGGGAAAGGATATGGGATGAAAAAAGGCAATTGTGGTACAGGCCCGGATGAAAAAGTACTCCAGGCCATAGAAGAGATGAAGGTTGAACTGGGAGAACGGTTTTCTCTTGCGAAGCTCAATCTGGCTGAGTTGGAACGCCGGACAGGTGTATCACGAAAGAAACTCCGCCGGCTCAAGAAGAACGGGTTTGCCGGCAGTTCGCACGGAGCAAAAGGACGCAAGGCTTCACAAACGCTTCTGACAGGGTACGCCGCTGTTCTGGATGCCTTGCTCCGAAAGGGAGTAACGAATTCCTCACGCTGTCTGGAAGAATTGCAGAACAACGGCTATTCCGGAAGCCTGACTACGGTGAAGAGATATATAGCCTCGCACCGTTATCTTGTGCCAGCCAAGCGGCAGATACCGACGCTGCAGGGGAACCGTGGTCGTCGTTTTACTACGAAGCCAGGTGAGGCATTTCAGATGGACTGGGGCTTTGTTAAGGCTGAGAGTCACGATGGGCAGGAGTCTACCGTATCCTGTTTCGCTATGATCTGTCATCATTGTGGCACGATGTTCACGGAATTTTTCACCAATGCCCGCCAGGAAAATCTTTTCATCGGGATGCTTCACGGTTTCAGTTATATGGGCATTCCAGCTCATGTACTCACGGATAACATGAAGAGCGTCGTAGACCACCGAGATCTTGAGGGTTATCCAGTCTGGAACAAGGATTATGAGGCATTCATGCGCACTGTGGGGTTCCAGACAAAACTCTGCAAGCCGCGTCATCCCTTTACGAAGGGGAAAGTGGAGCGTCTTATTCGCTATGTGAAAGAGAATTTCCTTGCTGGTCGGAGTTTTTGGAACGTGACCCACATGAACCGCGAGGCCGTAGACTGGTATACCCGGAAAAACGCCTCGTTTCACAAGTCCGTTTATGGTATTCCGCAGGATACGCATTTCTCCATCTGCGCGGAAAGGCTCGGTGTCCTGGAGGAAACATCGAATATTCGCTGCTATTTGTGTCCTTTGCGCAAAATATCATTTGACGGCTTCGTGAACTATGAGAACCGCCGATTCGGTGTTCCCGGAAGCTACACCGAGTCTACTGCCCGTGTCATGCGCGCCGACGACAGGATTTACATCTACTCCACCGACCTCAGCCATCTCCTGACCACCCATGAAGTTACATGGGGCAGACAGGACAGTTTCTGCGCAGATCAGTATATGAGCTCTGCCCAGCCGGAGGAATTTCCGACAGTTCCAGTCCAGAGCCGGATATCCATGCTCAAACCCCTCCCCCCAGACCTCTCTTTTGAGAAGTTCAACTTTGATAAGGGGGAAAATGAGAATGACTGAGACCCCGTTTGCCCACATTGACGATTACTGCAATGCTCTGAAGCTGGACTTTTCCTCAGAGGAATTCGCAGCTTTCTGTGAGCAGAATTCCTTCACTCCTGAAACGATATCCGCCGTGGAACTGGTCTTTGAGTATCTCACGAGAAAGAAGACTGAGACGACCATCAACACTCTGTTGAGGCTGAGCCGGCTTCCGCTGAAAGACCCGAAAACCTTTGAAAACTTTGATTTCACGGTGTTGAAGGGGCGTGACGAGGATAAGCTCAAGGGGCTGCCTTCCCTCGCTTCCATCTATGCTCACAAGAATCTGGCGTTCATAGGCCCCGCGGGGACAGGCAAGACACACCTGGCCCAGGCTTTCGGTTACGCATGCTGCCAGAAGGGACTCAAAACCTATTTCATCAAAATGACGGAGTTAAGGGACAAGTTCACCGCCGCTCGCCGGGGTGGAAACGAGGCGTCCGCTCTTAACGCGCTAATACGGCCTTCCTGTCTCATTATTGATGAAGTTGGCCACTGTGAATTCGACAAGGGAAACACACGACTCTTCTTTGACATGATTGACCGGCGTTACAACAAGGATGGGGCTTTCAACATTGTCTTCACAAGCAACAAGAACCCTTCGCTCTGGCGGTCGAACTTCAACGAGGACGACGCCCTCCTCTGTGCGCTGGACAGGATATTTGATGACGCTATCGTCTTCAACATCAAGGGCGACAGCTACCGTGGAAAGCGGCTTGAAACGGTTTCGTTACAAGCTGGCCGAGTCGCATCGCCTCGCTCTTCAGAGCTGCCGATAACGTAACTTTAAAACAATGTCTGAGCCATTGGCCCTTTTCGATGGACTAAATTTGGCCCTTTTTTGTGGACTCTGGAGTGGCCCTTTTCGGTGGACTCTAATACCGACGAGAGTCACAAGGGGACTACTCGATAGGGAAAATCCGCTTGATCCCATTAATGACGTTCATGACAAGCTGAAGAAATTTCTCGATGCACATTCTGGGTTTAACCGAGATAACATCCAAGATTTCATTAATTTATATGTGTTTGTCTGCAATCCACCCCATGACCCATTGGAGAAGGTCGAGAAAATCATAAATTTAGCATTCTCAAGGCCGAAAAGGCTCCGATATAGAGAGCTTTATTCCGATAAAAACTAAAAAATAGAGTACCACTATGCAAGTAAGGGCTTATGGTGGAAAGTCATCGGTAAGAACACTTTTCCAAATGCAGACAAGGTATATATTAACTGCGATAATGGTGGAAGCAATAGTAGCCGACTTCGACTTTGGAAATATAAATTACAGCAACTGGCGAATATAACAGGTTTGGAGATCAACGTCTCGCATTTCCCGCCAGGCACCTCGAAATGGAATAAAGTTGAACACAGGTTATTTTGCTACATTTCTAAAAGTTGGCAGGGGAAGCCTCTCATAGATATAGAGACAGTTGTTCAATTGATTTCCAACACCACAACGACAAAGGGATTAAAGGTTATATGCCAAGTCGACAAAAACAAATATGCTCTGAGTCAAAAAGTATCCGATGAAGAGTATAAAAACATATGCCTCCTGCCTGAAGAAACTTTAGGAAGTTGGAATTATGTCATTAAACCGCAGGGGCGAATTTGAAAAAATATATAAATTTATTTTTGCACAATTCCTTATGCCAGACATAATCCGGGACTATTACCTTTGACCATCTATTCCATGCGCTGGGCTATTGAGGTCGCGTACTACGAACAGAAACAGTTTTGGTCATTGAGGGATTATAGGGTTCGCACTCGTAACGGTATTGAACGCCTGGTCAATCTCCTGACGCTCACCTACGCTTTTATGAAATTGCTTCCTTATTTGTCAGAGGATTTTTCTATCATGAAGGAATGCGGAGCGCAGCAGACACGTTTTGTGTTGGGAAGCCTTGTTCAGCAACAGATATTTTTGAGCCGTTTCGTCGAGAGCCCCGAAAACGTGAAAAATAGCAGGACGTTTTTTGATCCTCTCCAATCTCAATTCTTAGCCTCATGGCTCGCCGCCTAAAGTTGGAAACTGCTGTATCATGATATAATACTGAAGTCTCCTCCTTGTGGATATCGTTTTAAATGCTTGCAAAGAAAGCGTTTATGGTGGAAAAACAGTTGAGAAAAGCAACAAACAAGAAATATTTGAAAACACAGCATTTTTG
>CALGGR010000278.1 GCA_937915755.1 uncultured Fretibacterium sp.
ACAGGCAGTCCGGCCTATTAAGACGGCTGGAAGCACTCGACTTTAGTCGTGTGAGCCTTTACATTTCCCCACGACTGATAACCGTCCATCTTGATTGAACACTCAAGCGAGGGTGTCTGAGCTCCGGTTATTTTCGTGAGGTCGTTGTCTTCTGCGGCTCTCAATTCGATTGCTGAGGCTTCTGCTGACTGTTCTTTTGCCAAATCCGTCAGACTCGCGCACCAGTTGTAATAACTCCTCCAGCGGTCAATGTTGAATATCTCATCGCTCTCGTCATCAACTCCCGGTGTCCCTTCCTTGTCGCCTGTCGTTACGTCTGACGATGAAAGTATGTTCCCGTTCTCACCTATCACGTATGCTTTATCGCCCGAAACAATAACATCGCCTCCGCCTGTTGACGGTGCGGACGTGTCATCGGAAATCGTGAACGCATCAGAGCGCGCGGCATGGTATGAGAATGTGTGAGTGCGGTCATTGACGGTGCGCTTGGCGATTGCGAACATTTCAAGCCTTCCGCCGGGTGCTGTCTCTGAGGTCAATACGTAATTGCCTTCAAGACCGACTGCCTGAAGAGTCCTGTTGATGAAGTCTTGATTGGGGTAGATGAGAAGTACGATGTCTTCGCTGTCATAAGAACGTCTGATTTCTTTCTTGTTGATTGGCTTCAGCCGTTGAAGGGGTCTTTTCAGATACCATTGTAGGTTCTTCAGTCCATGATTGAGAGTCTTTAGTGGCATACTCTTCAAGTAGGTCTTTATTTCCCCTCCTTAGAGTATCTTCTATATCCTTAGAATCCCTACTCAAAGTTGTCGGGTGACGCTGAGTGTCACCACCTGGTGATACTTTTTGACTGCTCAACTCAGCAAACCTAGTATTCTCTGATCGTTTCAGCACCCCCCCCCCTGAGCCTTTCAATGGCAAGCAGTGCCGATCTGAAAACTCAGCAGAGATCATGGGGGAAATTGTTCGGCCGTACCACGCATGCTATCCAACGTTCGAACTTGTCCGCGATTGGAAGATGACTGGAAAACATGAGACTGTAGACACCTGATTCGTTGATAAGGATTGGATGTATTCCATCGACGGTGAACGAATCAGCCTTCATCTTATCTTTTTCATCCACATGCTTGCTGACCGCATATCTTGGGCTTCTATACCAAAGGACTTCCGCCAAATCCTTGCCGACGAAATAAGGCTGTCCGTCGATTAACACCATCCGTACTTTTCCAAAATATTCGTGTTCGAAAACTTTAGTTTCCATTGTTTTTCTCCTTTCATCATTGGAGGGGCAAGAGCCCCTCTACGCTTCCCCCTGTTCAGGGATTCCCTCAATCTGAACAGCATTAAAGACTGTGCAATGCTGGTAGAAACGCTCAGTGCCTTCATCGCCTTCTCGAACTTCTCTGGCAGCCACAATTCGGACACCCTTGAAGCCCTTGCAAACTGTCCAACCCTTACTCTTTACCTGAACAAGGGTTGCCCATCGGCAGTCAGTTGTCGATAAAGCTATCGCTGCTTCGGTCAAAATGACCACATTTTTGCCCTGATACGGTTTGCCTGTTACTGCGTTGAGTGGTTGATACATCTGAGTTTTTCGCTCCTTTTCCTTTGTGTTCTTGGCGCGTATATTGCCGTAGAATCGGAGCGTTTGCAAATATGTAAAGTAAGTAATTAAGCGGGTTTATCTCAGATTTTTATGTAATGGACGGGAATATCATTTTTATGCACACGCCATCTCACCTGCATCAAACCGTAGTCCCCGCCCTTGGAGACCGCTTTCGGTCTTGCGCTGGATTCCACGACGATAATGGCAGCGATGACCTTCGGGTCAATGCCGAACTTCTCACCTGCTGAAATGACTATGCCGGTGAGTTCTTTGGAAGCGCGATAGCGGCTGAAGAGATTATCGATCCAGGCTTTGTCAGCCCGCGCAATGTCGACCAGCGTTAGCAGAGTTAAGAATGAAAAAGAGTCTGTTGTTCCTATCAAGAAGTCCCCGTTGGAGCAAAAGCGAAAATGGGTTGAAGACAATGTGACTGGGGCTTTGCCGTGGAAATGGAATCGTCAAAAAATGGTGAAGAACCTCGGTAAATATGAGAAGTTCAATCCTGATTCAGGTAATCCCAAAGTCTTACAGATGTTCTACTTCAAGAGGGTTGATATGACATTTATGGTCAATCTTTTGAAAAACGAAATTGTAACTTTATAGTTACGGAAGGACTACACGTTAGTTTTCAATGAAAAAACTGATAATCACATGCCTAGTCGTCAGTGCTGCTCTCGGCTTCACAATTCCCGAAGGTGCTGAGAACGTGAAACATTATTTCGACGAACACGGAAACGAACATGCTTCATACACATTAGCCGGAAATAAGGCCGCGGTTGCAAGCGTTAAAACGAATTTCAAGCGGGTTAGCTTTGAGCCCGTATCTGATGATACCGTGTCTAGTGATACCGCATCATGGGACTCTCATTAGCTTCACTGCTCTTCTTCTTTAAGATAGCAGAGTACGCCTTTAGGTAAAACATAAAGTACGGTTCCTTCGGCTGTATCTCCGATCCTGTCGTACAGCCGCCCTGCACTGCAGCTCTCTCCCATCACTGTGTAAGGGCTGTTTGCCACATAACCTACAAGGCCAAGCCCTTCCAGCTCAACTCGGATTGCTTCTTTATCGAACTCGTTGTCTGACTCCTTCACTAGCTTTACTGTCATTTCAGGCTCAAAGAAGTCCTGTCCATAATAATGACTGGTTCCGGCAACTGTGAAAAATGTTTTTCTCATTAGAATTTTTCTCTCCTTTTTTTAGCGTCCCCAGAAACATTGGGAGACAGCATTTTAACTTCCCTGTATCGAACTTCTGAATATGCTGATCTGTTCATTGGTCATTCCGTTTGAACGCATGAAGTCTATTGCGGCATTCATAGTCTCTGTGCGGCCTTGTTCCACACCGATTGCAATGCCTTCACTGCGACCTTCACTGCGACCTTCAATGCGACCTTCAATGCGTCCTTCAATGCGTCCTTCACTGCGTCCTTCATTCCTGAAATACTCTTCTAACCAGTTCAACTCTGCCATTTTATTCTCTCCCTTCAGTTCTTCAATGTACTGCTTCCTTAGCTCCATATCTTTAAGATTGATCAGACGGCTGACTAGCACAAGAATGCCTGCTCGTTCTTTTGTGTTGAGTCCCAAGGCTTGAAGGCTTCTTGTTATCTTCAGCAAATATTCGAGCTTCACTCTTTGCTTGTCTTGGCTCATATAGTCTCCGTACTTTTTTGCCGCATAGATAAAGCTGTCGATCGGGTTCTCGCTGCTCAACAGCTCCTCGTCGTTCTGATCGTACACTTCAAATACATTATATTTATACAGCAGTTCTGTTCCATATTCGCTGAACTCGAACTGTCCTGGCTTCTCGCTTGAAGGTCGCTTATCCGTCAGTATTGCCAATGCTACCGGCATTCGTTTGTAATGTGCAAAAATGAGACAACAGTACAAAACCATTCGCAGCGATATGTCGTCACCGCCTGATCCCTGAACTTCTATATGAAGCAACACCCACTGATCCTTTCCCGACTTCAGTGGTACCTGTACCAATGTGTCCACAAAACGAGCGGCATTGTGTTCTTCACCCATGACCTGAAGCGTATCCCTCAGCTCTTTATCCAAGAACGTGAAACTCTGCGTGAAGTCCACGTCTTCATGAAGCTCCGGCATCATTCGCTTCAAGAGCAACGGCAGATACTGCTCTATTGCATCTTTCCAGATTCCGTCCTTGTCGGACAATTTTAACCTCACCTTCTTTTTTCGCGCTATTGTTCCAGAATTAATAACCAGAATCCATAATATATGTCAATGGAACTCAGTAAAGTTCGTTGACTATATTATTATTATATAGCAGAAAAGATTAATTGTAGCAACAATCCGAGAGTCATTACTATTGTCATGGAGCGGAATGTATTTGACTTTTAGATGTTACTAACGTATTATGATAGCGAATAAAATCTTAGACTGAAATAAGATAGTAAGAAAAGGTGGCATAACTTTTCGCCAATATATGAGAAACGGCTAAGGGTATGATTATATCCTTAGTTTATGTGGTTTACACTACGTTTTCCGTTCCTTGTATGAGGATCGGGATCTTAATTTTAAGATGTGTTTGTTTTGAAGAAGTACTCTGTTTCCTTCTCGGCATTTCTGTTGGTTCTTGTCCTTGCTGTTCCGTCGTTTGCCAAGCTGAAGATTACGGTTTTGGCGGAGAACAGCCACAACATCAATCCAAGTTTGATCAATGAGTTCGGTTTTTCCGCGTTGGTCGAGTACGGGGATGAGAGGGTGATCTTCGACACGGCGAAGGCGGGCGGTATGCTGCCCAACGCTGAGCAAATGGGTCTCGATCTGGAGCACGTGGATGTTATGATGCTCAGCCACGCCCACTATGATCACTGCGGCGGCGTCCTTCCCTACTACGACAAATTCGGCGTCCTCAATAAAAAGCTCTTCGTCAGTACGAATTTCTTTAAGTACTCCGACAACAAGTACTACGAGGATCGCGTAGGCCGGAAGTTTGACTTTACCGATGGCACGAAGGGCTTCTTCAGCGTTTCCATCAAGTTCAACGAGGAAGCACTGCGAACACGGGGAGTCGAAGTCCACCACATGACTGGGGATACCTGCAAGCTCACCAAGGATATGACAATCCACACCAACTTCCTGGTCCCGCAGGAGGTTTTGGACAAGACCAACATGTTCATCAAGAATGTGGACAAGTACATCCCTGACAATTTTGACGAGGAAATTGCTCTCGCCATCGATACGCCCAAAGGGATTGTCGTCGTCACAGGCTGCTCTCACACTGGAGTGCTGAACATTGTCAACACCATTCAGCGGCGCACCAACCAGAAAGTCTATGCCGTGCTTGGAGGGTTCCACCTCCTCAACGCCTCTGAAGAGCAGATTCAGGGCGTTATCGACCGTTTCAAAGAGCTGGGTGTTGAGCGTATCGGCATGTCCCACTGCTCAGGCCCGCTGGCAGGTAAGATGTTCATCGAGCAACTACCCGACCGTGCTTTCCCCTATGAAACCGGTTGCGTGTTTGAGATTGACTAAGCAGCAATCTTTCAAGAATATTTTACCGGTGATAGCACACGCTGTCCCCGGTATTTTTAGGGCAACGGCATTTACTTTTTGAGAGTAAGTTTTAGATATTAAGGTATAACAGTAACGAGTCTAAAAGAAGCGTCGCAGGGAATGACGGATATTCGGAGAACACGAATAATATTATTATTAAAGATTTATGCACTGTTATATATGGAGGCTAGGACTTTGAAGGTATAAAAAGAGTTTTGCAGAGAAAAGGAGGAATTATTGAAGGGGTTTCTTAAACTACCAAACTGTATTCTTGAAAGAGATACGTTTCGACGAATTTTTGAAAAGATTAACAAGTCTGAACGTTCCATGTGCTTTAAGGAATGTGTAAAAGTGGAAAGGGATAAGCGTTCAGTTGTAGCGATAGATAAGAAAACAATTTATAGCAATGTCAGTAATGAGCATAGAGCCTATCATGTTATTTAGTACCTAATTGTATTTTACCGCTATACCGCTATATATTTAAACATATTAACATATTCATAGAAGTATTTTCATAGAAGTATTTTCATAGAAGTATTTTATAGAGATTTAACTACATATCTCTAAAACTTTATCAGCATTCTTTATAACATAATGCTAATAACCCTTGAAATTGCTCATATTTTCAATTTCTGCTAAAATAAAAATTTAGCTTCGACAGCGTCTCCTGAAACGTGGTCTTCACTGAAGTCGAGTCCATCACCGC
>CALGGR010000279.1 GCA_937915755.1 uncultured Fretibacterium sp.
TTGCAAGCAATCCGCTGTTACTCACAATAATGTTGATGACTTACTCAACTTTTGGAGAAGTACCGGCAAAGGCACACTTCTTTTACTCAAGGGCATATGAGACAATGGCACGTCTTCACGATGCTACCAAGGGTTCTTACAAGAGGCCGATGTATACAGAGCTTTCTCCAGAGGATTTTGCTAAATACTTCGCTCAATTCTGTGCAAGGACATATACAAAAGAAATGCTGGAGTTCACCGACATAACCTTCGCTGACGATATGAACAAGGTAATAAAGAACGTTCATGGTAACAATGTTCAAGAAATAAAAGCGAAAGATTTTTTGCTCGACCTCACAGATAATCTTTGCATCATGTATAGCGAAGGAGAAAAATACTATTTTATTCACAGATCCTTCCAGGAGTATTTTGCTGCGGTGTATTTCGCTTCCGACTTTGAGGATAAACTCAAAGGAGTTGGGGACTATTTCGAGAGACAAGAGCATCGTTCTTATTCTGATAAGACATTTGATATGCTCTATGACATGATTCCTGAAAAGGTAGAAAGGTTTATATTCCTTCCATACCTTAAGCAATTATTAACTGAATGCGCTAAGGCGAGGTGTAAGGCAGGTTGTAAAGCAGGTTATGATAATGCTGAATACTGGAAATTCCTAGAGATTCAGTATCCGTGTATTTATTATGATATGGGAATTGTTGGTGATGACTCTTTTAATGAACCTAAGTCATTTATATATAAATTCATTATAAACGTAAATGATCTGAGCATGTATGGGGAATTGGACTCACTTGAATGGCCGGAGGTCTATAATGTGCCAACTACAAATTGGGTGTCCGCTTACAGTAAATTCTTAGAGGATGAAGCGTTTGAAGAATATCCTTCTCCTGAAATGATCGAAGAAGAAGAACTTGAAAACGAAGAGATTGTAGCTGAAGAAATTTTGTCATATGAATATGTTTCATACTTTGGGGTGCCAGACACCATTGGGCAAACCTTTGAAATCTATATAAATGAGCTGCAAAAACGTCCAAATGAACATGCTTCACTTCGTAGATTCATGGAAGCTGATAACTTTCCTCTGATTCAGGAATTTGATCGAGTAAAAAGGTACTACAAAGAACTGAATGAAAGGACTGAAAAAGAAAAAGTGTCAAAATCGTTATTTGACGATTAAGAAAGTATTTGACGATTGAAGAGTTTGTGATGAAGGAGTCTTTAATTAGGAGACACGCTCAATGATAGATAGATACGCTGCGTAAAAGCAGCGTAAGATGTTACAGTTAAGCAATTACAATTAAGCCATTACCGTTTCTGATAAAATGCGCACTCATACCCGTCAGCCCGAAGTTCAATGCCAGGAAGCCAAGGCGGTGTTTTGCTCATCAGCTCGCAGACTGCATTCAGTGATACTCTAGGATCACATTCAATAATGAGCTCGTCGTGCACACTCCCGCAGATAAAGCAGTTACGCAGTGTCTGCATGGCGTAGGCTAATATGTCGCGGCTGACGGATTGGACTAGGTTTTCCACGAACTTCGAGCCATATGACTCAACACGACTCCATTTCTTCTGAGCGTCAACGCCCATATAGGTAACAGACTCGCCGCCGAATTTGTTCATACCGATGCGCGGTCTCACGTACGCGAGTTTCCTGCCGGAAGGCAGGGTGATAAAAAGCATTCCGCTTTGAACTATGAATGAAATGTCCCCAACCTTCTCAGGTGTTCTCTTTTTGACAGCCGTTTTGACGGCGTTATCAACCGCCCACCAATACTCCACTATCTTTGGATTGCTCGCTCTCCACATATCTACTAACGGTTGAAGTTCTTCTTCCTTAAGCCCCTGTTCCAGTGCTCCCATTGCTTTCAAAGCGCCGCTGGAGCCGCCGTATCCGAGGGCCAGCTCAGCTATTTTCCCCTTGCTCCTTAGCTCGGCATTTACCCCGTTCTTCTCAACCGGAACGCCGAACATCCTGGATGCGGATTCGCAGTAAATATCCCTTCCGCTATGGAACACGTCTATCCGCCATTTTTCACCAGCAAGGTGTGAAAGCACTCTCGCTTCTATAGCTGAGAAGTCGCATACGATAAACTTGTATCCAGGACGCGGGATGAAGGCTGTGCGTATTAGCTCTGACAGCACACCTGGGACGGAGTCATAGAGCATGCTCAACATTTCATAGTCGCCGAGCTTTACCAGTTCCCGTGCCTGCTCCAAGTCTGGCATGTAGTTTTTTGGTAGATTTTGCATTTGCACAATGCGGCCACTGTTCCCCGTTACCCAGACCTTCCCATTACGGCGCACAAGAAAATAGCCTGTGCTGGTAACAGCGCAGTATACTGTACCACAAAAGCGGCCGACTGTAGGTTTACACATAAGTTCATGAGTGTTTTGTAGATCGACGACATAGTTAATAGCATAGTTGATAGCATAGGGGTCAGTCCGAACCGTTGGAATGCAAGACGAGCATTGGGACATTTCTTCGACAGTCATATCCTGCCAACTGTCGCCATAGCACACATACATTTTATGCTCAGGAGTAGAACATTGATCAATGCGGCTGTCTTTATAGGTGTACATGGGGCCGTCGTAAGGGAATGAAACCTGCTCCGCGTTCTGAAAAGATACAGCCTCTGTCTGAGCATTCCAGCATGCTATTTCGCCGCCATACCATTCATCCAATCTTTCCCATCCTTCCGGAGTAAGTACTTCATGATCTCCGGTGAGGCACCATCGGCCGGTTCTGTTTGCTCCGTAGAACTGGAACATACCATGGCACCTACTGTCTTCGCAGACAGCATTCTGCATTGCCTGATACTTTTTGACGCTGCTCTTGGCAAGCTGGAGCCGGAGTGAGAGCACTTCCGCCAATGGTTCAGGCGCAGTCTCTATCATGGCGGAAACTTCCTTTTTGCCCAGGCTCTCAACGTCCATTCCATTCTTGTTCAGATAGTCCTTCATCTGTACGACGGAGTTAGGGTTTGCAAGACCGGTCTTTTCCTGCATTCTGGCTGTTAGGTCGGTCTTTGACAGCTCATCTATTTCCAGTGCTTTATCAACGAAAGCGCGATCTACCATAATGCCTCGGTCGTTTATCTCCTGATCAAGGCGATATTCGTCCCAGACAGCGTCAGGGACGGGGTAGGTGCGTAGCCGCTCCTGTATCTGCAATTCTACCTGAACGTCGCGGGCGTTGTACTTCTTGAACAGCTCCCACTTCTCCGGAGCATGTTCCGGCAAGTTCCAAGTGCGCCCGCCGTTTGTCTTCGTCGGCTTACAGGGACAGCAGAAATACTTTATAAGCTCCTTGCCTTCTTTCAGCTTTTGCTCTTCAAAGCCTAGAACAGCACCAACTTTCTCCAGTGATAACGGAAGGCCGTTGTATGCCGCCCAGACCATGGTACATTTCCAGGATGACGGATCTAAGTAGCGTTGTACTGGGTCTCCAGATATGCTATGGCTCATACCTGTGCCATGATCCACACCTACACCGTAAGTTCTAAGGTACTGCGGATAATTCCTGCGCAGCCATGCAGACAGGCAGATACGCTCAAAAGCGGCGTTGTAGGCCCATTTCGTAACTTTCTCATCACTGAGCGCGGCGAGTATTTCTTCAGGTATTTTTTCCCCGCTGGCTAGGTCTATGACCTTTACATCACCGCCGTTGCCACTACCGCTATCTCCACTGCCGCTATCACCGCCGTTGCCGCTATCTCCACCACTACCGCTATCTCCACTACCGCTATCTCCGCTATCAACAGCGTATCCAAAGAGCAGGATGTCAAAGTCAGGACTCTCAGCATACCTGTACATCCCGCATTTTTGCAGGTCAACACTGCTCCGACTCTCGATGTCTATTGAAATTCTTTTCATGTGTTGTAATTCTCCAATATTGCCATTCTCCAATATTGCCATTCTCCAATGTTGTTATCACTCCAAAGGAGCGACAGGTGTGATGCCTGCCGCTGTGCATAGCTTATCCGAGTATCGTTTCATCGTCTTCGTCGTCAGCGAAGTCGTCTTCGGGGCGACTGCGTCCACCTAGGGGAGTGCCATCAGCCAGCTTCTGAATGTTGTTCAGGCCGCATGCTATTCCGCGGTTACCGTTTGAGTTGAAGGCATAGAAGTTTATACTCGCTCTGCCGATGATGCCGGAATAAAGCTCAGAGCTGTCCAAGATAGGCTGGCGGTTCGCGTCGACCACGCCTGGTTTGGTGGTGCTGTTGGCGTTGACGAAGTAAGCATTTTTGTAGACTTCGTCGCCCCTGCGATCCTTGTCGCCGTCACGGAGAGGTGTCTTGATGTCTTCCAGCGCTGGGACATACTTGCTCGAACCCTTCAGCTTGCTCTCGCCTTCGGTGTATGCCGCCTGAATAGCCGCTTGAATCTTTGCGATGGTTACGGTGTCAGACTTCGGGATGACCAGAGAGACGCTATACTTCGGGGTGCCGCCGCCGAGCGGAGTCTTTGGCTCATTGACGTTCAGGTAGCTCATCACCGTTTTCGGACCGGTAATTACTTTTGTTGGACGGTTCTTTGTTGCGCTGTTGTTGGTTGCATTGTTGTTGGTTGCGTTGTTACTCATTATCGTTTACCTCCATAAAGTTAAAGTCATTCACAAAGTCATTCGCAAAGTCATTTTTTGCTGCGTTGAACTCCGGACGGCTGTCACTGTCTGGAGCCAACACTGGTTTTCCTTGAGGCTTTATGACAAGCTCGCTCAGTAACTGCTCAAACACCTTTTTGCCTAGTTTCTTCTGCATCGCTGTGATGCCCAAGAGCTTCTTCTCATAAGGGTCATATCCGGCATTGGATACAGCCCCTGCTACTGCTGCTTCGTCGGTGTACTTCCTGTTGCTCCTGCCTTCGACCAGTTTCCAACCAGGGTAGTGCACTCCTGCAAGAGCCTGTTTTAGAGCATAGTCTTTGACGTCATCAGCCCATGAGACCAGGGTGTCGATCCGCGGTAATATTGCCGCTATCTCAATCTCATCCAGGGTTGGTACTTCAACGAACTCATACTGCGCCAGCTCCAAGCTGTATTCGGCACGTTTCCGGCATGTAGCCTTCACCTTGCAGAACCGGCAGTGCTCTCCAACTGCGAACTCACCCTTACCTTCATATGCCAGTTTTGCCGTTGGTGCCAATACTTCGTCAGCCCATTTAAGAAGCTGTTCCGCGCTTAGCTCGAAGGTGTCAACGTTCTCCCTTCGCGGTTGATAGATAGAGAGCTTGATACGGCGTATGTCATATAGGTCTCCAAAGGTATCCAGAGCACCGAGAGCGTAGCATTTCAGTTGGCTGTTCTCCGTTGCTTCGACCAGCACACCGAGGCCATATTTGAAGTCGATGACGTGCAGCAGGCCGTCAGCCACTATGACGCAGTCTCCGGTTCCGAAGCCGAGTTCAACCCATTTCGAGAAGTCCAGTTTTTGCTCTACACATACCAGCGGGTCTTTGCACAGCTCTTTCGCTTCTTCTATCTGCTCCACCACGAAGTCGCGGTAGCCTTCAGCCGCTTCCTGCATTTCTGCGTCATAGTAGGCAAGCTCTCCGGTTGGGTCCCTGCTTGGCCTTCCAAGTGCTGTCTCCACCAAGTGCCGGCACAGCTCATGCGCATCTGTGCCTTGCTGAGCATAAGAAGAAACCTTATCTTCTTGCTGTGCGCATAGCTTTGCGCTTGGCGGGCACTTCAGCCACCGTTCGCTCGCTGATGCGGAGAGTAAAGCGTGCTTAGACATTATTCGTGGCCCCCGTTGCAGGCTTCACTGTGGCCCCAGCTGTCGGTATGTCCACTGTCCCGCCCCCTATTGTTGCCGCTTCAGCTACGATAGCGGCATACACGTCAGGGTCTTTCACGCTGGATAGCTGCTGTACGCCATGAGCGGTAAGGATAGCCTTCACTTCAGCCCTGAAGCCTGTTCTGGCCTTTTCCGCGAGAATAGCCCTTACTTCCTCATAGGAGTAAACCTTTTTCTGCTCTGGAGTGGGGTTCTGTTCATGAATGAGTTCCAGAGTGGCGTTCTGTCCCTGAGCAGGCTCTTGTCCTTGAGCGGGTTCCTGTTCTTGAGCAGCTTTCTGTTCCTGAGCAGACCCTTGACTATGCTCAAGAGTGGCTTCCTGACATTGAACAGGCTCCTGGGTATGTTCTTTGGCTGAATCCTGTTCCTTAGCGGGGTTCGGAACATGCTCTTGAACGGCTTCCCGATCTTGAGCATGTTCCGGAGCATGTTCCGGAGCATGTTCCGGAGCATGTTCTGAAGTAGAACCCTGACTACGCTCAAGCGCGGCTTCCTGACCTTGAGCAGACCCCGTATCCCGCTTCTTAGTATCCGCGCCTTCCAGAACCGCGATAATGTCCGCAATATCCTGAGAGATATTCTTGAAACCTTGAATTAGAACTGCTTTTTCATTCTTTGTCATTCTGCATATACCACCTTTCACTTTCCTACGCCCAGAAGTCCGTCAGTTTTACAGTGTTGGTTTTACAGTGTTGGTTTTACAGGGTCAGTTTCTATGTGCAATTTTTAAGTGCCTGCTTCTGAGCCTTTCACCTTCTGAGCCTTCACCTTCTGAGCCTTTCATCTTCTGAGCCTTCACCTTCCTACGCCCAAAAGTCCGTCCGTTTTACAGTGCCAGTTTTACAGTAGGGTTTGCGTGACAGGGACTTCTCATAGGCGAATACCTACATATGCGAAGACCTACTGTAAAAACGACACAGTTCTGGGCGTAGGAAAGTAGAGAACGTACTAAGGAGGAAGATACAAATGTACGCGATAGAAGAAGGCATTAAGAAGATCAACGGCGAAGTCGTTGAGACGTTCATCCGCGAGATAGCAGAGACCAACACCGGTCTCCTGGTCGAAGCAGGCACTACCGGATACAAGGGCGGCATATGCAGGGACATGGGCGGAAGAACCTACCTTTCCATAGTCTGCGAATGCGGGGACTTCCACTTCAGCCCAGTTACGGATGATACGAAGCGGCTGATCGGGATCGAGATAGCCTGCTGCGGAGACGCAGGGCTTACTGCTCTTATGAAGGCCCTTGAGTTTGCTCAGTTGGCTCTAAACGACCAGAGGTGCGAAGTAGATGACTAACATTACTAGGCGTCTAGCCTCCATATCCGGCACAAGAAGGTCTAAAGGAGAGTACACATGCGCGAGTTAAAAGTGTCGTATGGAAAAAGCTGTAATTCGAAGTCCTGGAAAAATGCTGCTACGACTTGGAAAGCACTTTGCGAAAAGTTCAAAACGACTTTAAGAACGAAGGAAACAGTTGCAGAGTACCAGGCGATGAGCCGCTCAGAACGTGACAAGGTAAAGGATATAGGCGGCTTTGTTGGAGGGCACCTTAAGGACGGCAAACGCAGCATTCAAAATGTAGAATGCAGGTCGTTTCTAACCTTTGACAGCGACTCCGCCGGAAGGGGTTTTATCGATAGCTTCTCAAAGGACTGCCGGTATGCCGCCTGTCTTTACACCACTCACGGGCATACACCAGAGTGTCCTAGGGTGCGTATTATCATGCCGCTGGCTGAGGATATTTCTCCCGACTGCTATGCGGCAACAGCTCGGTATTTTGCAGCAGAATGGGGTATCGACCAGTTCGATCCCTGTTCCTATGTTGTGAATCAGCTCATGTACTGGCCGTCAACTCCATCTGATGGTGTGTATGAATGCAGACTGGTAGACGGCCCCTTCATGGACGCATCGGCTTTCCTGGAGAAATATCCTGACTGGAGGGACTGCTCGAAGCTGCCGATCGCATCCAAAGAAAACAAGAAGCGCATAAACGACGGGAAGAAGCAGGAAGACCCGCTGCTCAAAGGCGGCATTGTTGGTGCTTTCTGCCGAGTGTACAGCGTACAGGATGCTATTTCAAAATTTCTCTCAGACGTATATGCGCCGAGCGCAGTTGATGGGCGGTATGACTATATCCCAGGCGAAGGCTCCGCAGGAGTGGTGATATACGACGACAAGTTCGCCTACAGCCACCACGCTACAGATCCGGCTGGAGACAAGCTCTTAAACGCCTTTGACCTTGTACGGATACACCGTTTCGGAGAGGAGAAGGGTTTTGGAGCGGAGAAGGGTTTTGGAGCGGAGAAGGGTTTTGGAGCGGAGAAGGGTTCCGGAGCAGAGAAGGCTTCTTTCCTTGATATGTGTGCGCTTGCGCAGAATGATGAACTTGTAAAGGAGGAGTTGGAAAAGGAAAGACTGGAGCAGGCACAAAAGGAATTTGAAGAAGTGAACTGGGATGAGCCTTTGCCGTTCGGAAGGCACACCATTTTGCCGTTTCCGCTGAATGCTTTACCCCCAAATATCAGAAATTATGTTGCAGCCATATCTGAGAGCATTCAAACCCCACCCGATATGGCTGGGTGTGCTGCACTGAGCGTGATAGCGACAAGTATTCAGGGTAAATTCGTCATATTAGGCAAGAAGGACTGGACGGAACCGCTGAACATCTATATCACCGAGATAGCCCCGCCGTCTGAGCGAAAGTCTGCCATTCAGCACGCTATGGTAAAACCTGTCAGCGACTATGAGAATCAGTATAACCGCGTCAACGCTGCGGCAGTTGAAACTAGCCGTATGCACAAACGTATTCTGGAACGCAGGCAGAAAGCCATAGAAGAGCAGTTCGCTAAAGGGAAAGCGGAGCAGAAGGATGTGGATGTGATAGCAAGGCAATTAACTGAATTTGAGGTGCAAAAGCCGCTTCGTCTCTTCGCGGATGATATTACGCCTGAGAAACTGGCATCAGTTCTTTCTGAGAACAATGGCAGAATGGCACTCCTTTCGAGCGAAGCAGGAATTTTTGACACCCTTGCCGGAGTTTACTCAAAGTCAGTCAACATAGACGTTATGCTGAAAAGCTATTCAGGAGACCAGATCAGGGTAGACCGCATTGGCAGGGAGAGTGAGAATATCATGAATCCTACGCTGACGGTTCTTCTGATGGCTCAGCCCAACGTCATATCACGAGTCCTGAGCAATGATATTTTCAGGGGACGCGGACTTACAGCGCGATTCCTGTACAGTATGCCAATCTCAACGGTGGGAGAAAGAAAGTACCGCAGTGAACCTGTTTCGGATGAGATATATCAGGCTTACGAGCGGTGCATTTTCAACATGTTGGAAGATGAATACTCACCCAAAGCGGAAGTGATCACGCTGTCCCCCGAAGCAGACGCTCTTATGGAAGCGTTCTCTCAGGAACTGGAACCTAAACTCGTGAATGAGTACGCGGAGATCGTCGACTGGTGCGGAAAGCTGGCAGGCAATGTCTTACGCATTGCAGGCCTTCTTTGCAGAGCGAGCGTTTACCGCAGTCATGAATTTCTGGATGCTCCAGAACCCCTAGTAGTGGATGGGCAGACAATGGAGAACGCGATCCAGCTTGGCAGGTATTTCTTGAACCATGCACAGGCTATATTCAATGTTCTGCCGGAAAACGTTATGTTCCAGAATGCTCATAGGATACTGAGAATGATCAGCGAGAAGGGCTTAAGGGAGTTCAGCCGGAGAACAGCAATGCGCAACTGCCGAAAGTTTAAGCGTGTTGAAGAGATTCAGCCCGTTCTGGACTTTCTGGAAGACTACGGATACATAGCTGCTGTAGATGTAGCTCCTACTTATAAAAAAGGTCGGCCACCAATGCCTAAGTACATTGTCAATCCACGGGCGGAAGAGTATTTCTGTCTTTTTGATGTGATGCTGTCACATCGAGAGAAGACAAAAGAGCAGAGGAAAAAATGTTCTAAATAATGGACTTTTAAGTGTTACGGGGTTTTGTCCTTTTTGTCACAAACGACGGTAAGTCAAAAAAGATAATTATTATTATATATGTAGAATAGTACTACAGTAGTATTTCTAGATTTACCCATTTTTTCGTGACAAAAAGGACAGACGTGACGTAAACCAAAAACTCCTTTATTTGCAAGTGTTTTCAGGTGTTGAACTGCTGTCATCGCATGTTTTGAAACTGATGACAGCGTGACAAAACACAGTGAGGTGGAATTATGAGAAGTGCACTTAATGAAGGTGGAATTATGCGAGAGACTATGCTTAAAGCCTCTGAGACTGCACCGTCTGAGGTGCTCAATGGCTCTGAGAACCTGAGCAAAGAGTATCTTGCGAGGTGCCTCAAGATACTAAACAAATGGGGTGCTCCGCTTACCGGTTGGCACTGCATCAATGTAGTGGATGTCAGAGAAGAAGACGATGAGGCGGAACTTTGGATTTGTGAATTATGCGGCTGCAAAAAGGTTCGGTTCATTCATGTGATGGATAACGCACTTTATTTCGAGCCTGTCCGAGTTGGGTGTATATGCGCCGGTGTTATGGAGGGTGATGTTCTTGCCGCAAAAGAGCGTGAGCGCAGGATGCGCAACCGCGCCAAGCGTCGCAGGACTTTTGTGAAACACAAGTGGGAGCACCCCAGAAGCGGCTTATGGTACCGCGTCTACCATGGACAGGAACTAATGATCACCGAGTACAGCGGTGCGTACTATGTCCAGGCAGGACAGGGACAACGAGCAAGAACAACGAGCAAGTATAAGGGAAAGCCCATACGGGATCTGTACTCTGCATTCTATGCGGCTTTTGACTTGGTCGATCCAAAGGACTCATTCAAGGAAGTATTCAAGGAAGTATAGCGAGCTAATGAAGCATAACGATGAAGGTGTACTGATGAAGGTGAAATTATGCGAGAAAAAGAAATTGAGCAGAAGCTCGTAAAGGCGGTAAAAGAGAAAGGCGGAATCTGCCCCAAGCTGGTGTCGCCAGGAACAAATGGTATGCCAGACCGTATGGTACTCCTGCCGGCAGGACGAATTGTTTTTGTGGAAGTCAAAGCTCCAGGGCAGAAGCCAAGGCCTTTGCAGGAGAGAAGGCACTCGCAGTTACGCGCTCTGGGCTTTGAGGTGTTCGTACTGGACGATCCTGCTCAGATACAGCATCTACTTAGTTAATGTTTAGAAAGGTATATAGTTATTAAAAAGTCTTCAAAATGACACTTCTATGTGTCTAATACAGAACAAAGGAGAGTGATGCCAAGTGAAATTCGTACCGTATAAGTATCAGGAATATGCCATTCAGTATTTGACAGAGCATAAAGAAGCCATGATGCTCTTGAGCATGGGTTTAGGGAAAACGGTCATATCTCTGTCAGCAATTCAGAAGCTCATGTTTGACCGTTTTGAGGTATCAAAGGTTCTAGTCATAGCCCCGTTACGGGTATGCGCTGCTGTTTGGCCGGAAGAAAGAGTGAAATGGGATGGACTGGACTTCCTGAAGATGTCCGTCGTGATAGGAACAGCCAAACAGCGGGAAGCAGCACTCCGCTCAGCCGCTGATGTGTACGTTATAAACCGCGAGAATATAAATTGGCTTGTGGACTATCTTGAAAGGCAGCATATCTCTTGGCCGTTTGATATGCTCGTAATTGATGAGCTTTCATCTTTCAAGAATCATCG
Source organism: uncultured Fretibacterium sp. (assembly GCA_937915755.1). GTDB lineage: Bacteria > Synergistota > Synergistia > Synergistales > Aminobacteriaceae > JAFUXM01. The sequence goes on from CALGGR010000279.1 coordinate 11,484, forward strand.
GAGCATGCGATGGAGGGCGTTGAAGAAGGTCAGGCCTAATATAAAGCGTGTGGTCGGGCTTACTGGTACTCCTGCAAGCAATGGTCTGATGGACTTGTGGGCTGAAACGTATCTTATCGACAGCGGCAAAAGGCTGGGACGTTTCATCAGCAGATACAGAGAGGCTTATTTCAAGCCGGCAGATATGAACCCGTACACAGGAGTGGTCTTTAGCTACGTTCCGCGTCTGGGAGCAGAAGAAGCTATCTACAACCGAATCTCTGACATCAGTGTATCTATGAAGTCAGTGGACTATCTCGATATGCCTGAATGTGTGATGGTGAATCATCCCGTTGATATGGATGAATACGACATGGAGCTGTATGAGGAGATGAAAAAAGAACTGGTAGTAAAGCTGGGTGATGACATCATCGATGCAGCTAATGCAGCGGTTCTTTCCGGAAAGCTGCTTCAGATGGCAAACGGAGCGATCTATAACGACAGCAAAGAGATGCGCGTAATTCACGATAAGAAGCTAGAAATGCTTTCAGACCTTATCGAGCAAGCCAATGGGCAGAGCGTCTTGGTGGCGTATTGGTTCCAGCATGACCATCAGCGCATCCTGGACTATCTGACGGCGAACTATCTGACGAAGGAAGGCTACAAGCCGCGGGATATAAAGACTGACAAGGATATTGCGGACTGGAACGCAGGAAAGATACAGGTAGGGCTTATCTCTCCCGCAAGCGCCGGACATGGGCTGAATCTCCAGAGAGGCGGACATATCCTGATTTGGTTCTCGCTGGTGTGGTCTCTAGAGCTTTATCAGCAGACTAATGCCCGCCTCTGGCGTCAGGGACAGAAGGAAGTGGTTACGATTCACCACATTCTTACCCGCAATACAGTGGACGAAGATGTGCTGAAAGCCTTGGAGCATAAGGATATAACGCAACAAAACCTTATCTCCGCAGTGAAGGCACGTTTGAAGTGAGGGGGCTTGAAATGAAGGCACGATTGAAGTGAAGGCATTACTGAAGTGAGCCAAGCGAAAGAGAGGTGATGGGACATTGATTGAGGACATTGCAAATGCGGCAATTCTAGAAGTTGTGGAGAAATACAAACGCGCACTGATACGCCAAAAGCGGAATCCTGATGACAAACTGGCGGCTAGGGGCGTTAGAGCGGGTGAACGGTTCCTGTACTCAGATGAGTTTGGAAGGCTGACAAACCTGAATCCGGACTATCTCAACAGGAAACTGAAGGAATACGTCAATAAATACTATTAGGAGGTTGTTAGTAATGCACGTTAGCTGGAGTTTTTTGGATAAGCGTCAGGCGACAATGGATGCAATAGGAGCGTACAATGCGATGAACTTCATCGTCAAACATACGGCCGAGGACGTTCAAAAGGTACGCGAGCGGATGGGCGGAGCAACATCACCGACATTGGACGGAATGCCTCACACGCATGACCCTCTAAGCAGGGAGAACAGTCTTCTCTCCGGCATCGCAGAGATTGATGTGCTTCAGGAGCGGTATAGGCAGGCAGTCGAGTACATGGACTGGTTCAAGCCCGCATGGGATCAACTGACCGACGACGAGCGGTATGTGCTGGACGTGTTCTATATGTCTGGCAAAGAATGCAAGTCAGGTCTTGCGACGATCATGGAGCACTATAAGATTGAGCGAAGCAGCGCATACAACCGGAAGAATCGTTCTTTGGAGCGGCTGGTGACGTTGCTGTACGGTAAGGCGTAAAGTAGAAGTCAGTAAATGCGTAAAAGTGAGTAAAAACGTGGACAAAAACGCCTAATTCTCATGTTATAGTGATACAGTCGAGCAGTTCTAATCAGGGAGCTTACAACGCTCCCTGATTTTTTATGTCTTGATTTTCATGTCTTGATTTTAGTATAGGAGGATAGTCATGCTAATTGACAAAGAATTTGCTGAAATCATACCGCCATTGACGGATGAAGAGTATCGCGGTCTTGAAGCCAGCATAGTCGCCGAAGGTTGCCGCGATGCTCTTATCGTGTGGAATGACACTCTTGTGGACGGGCACAATCGTTTCAGGATATGCACTGAGCACGGTATCGCGTTTCAGACGCTGCGGAAAGAGTTCGCGGACAGGGATGCGGTGAAGCTGTGGATGCTGGGGAATCAGCTTGGGCGTAGAAACCTCAACGACTTTCAACGGGTCGAGATGACGCATAAGTGTGAAGATGCTGTGAGGATGCAGGCAAAAGAGAGACAGGGAACACGGACTGATATTCATGCTGAAAGTTCACAAGCTGAGACACCACAGCCTGAGACACCACAGCCTGACGCATCTAAGTCAGGAACATCTGGGAAAAATTTCTCAGATGTTGGAGAGGTCCAACGTGCTACCAACGAACTAGGAGCGATGGCAGGAGTATCACACAAGACCTACGAGCACGCAATCGCAGTGCTGGATAAGGCTCCGACACCGGTAGTAGAAGCAGCTCGAAAGAATGAGCTATCAATTAATGCAGCCTATGAAGTGACAAGACTTCCCAAAGAGAAGCAAACTGAAATTTCGGAACGCATCGAGCGGGGTGAGAAGCCAAAAGATGTTGTGAAAGAAGTTCGGGAGCGTTCAGGCGTATCACCTAAAACGTATGAAAAGGCTGTAGTAGTTATCGAAACAGCCCCTGAAGAATTAAAGGCGGAACTACGTTCTGGAAACATAACAATCAATCAGGCCTATCAGCGGGTAAAGCGGACTGAGAAGGAAGTAAAGCGTGAAGAAGCCAGAAAGCTGAATGCTGAAAAGGTTAAGGCTATAAGCAATCCTATGGAAGCACAGGGATTGTTCCAGACGATCGTGATTGATCCTGCGTGGGACTATTCGGAAGAGGGAGACAATGATGCCTTCGGAAGGATAAAACCTAACTATCAAACAATGTCGATGGAGGAGATCGAAGCACTGCCAATAGCTCGAATCTCCGACAAGAACTGCCATCTATACATCTGGGTGACGAACCGTACTCTGCAAAAGGCATTCTGTCTCATGGAACTGTGGGGATTCAGGTATATAACCTGTCTGACATGGATAAAGCCGCATTTCGGAGTAGGGAACTACTATCGCAGTCAGACTGAGCATGTGTTGTTCGGAGTGAAAGGACAGCAACCGCTGAAGCGGCATGATGTGGGGACATGGTTTGAGGCTTCTTGCGGACAGCACAGCGAGAAGCCCGACGAGTTCTACAAAATTGTCGAGAGTTGCAGCTATGGGCCCTATATAGATATTTTCGGGCGTAAAGACCGAGAAGGGTGGACAGTTTGGGGGGAGAATGCATGACATATGATTTTGATGAACGACTGAAGTTTTCACAGGGACAGCGGGGAGCGCGAGATGTAGAAATTCTGAAGAGCGCCATCTTCGATTGTGTTGATGTCAGAAAAACAGATACCGAGACAGATAAAAAAGGTGTCGATTACATAGCAACACTGAAAGATGGCGCCGAGATAGGTGTAGATGTAAAAGCCAGGGATAAGGGAATCTCAGCATACTGGAAAAATGGAGAGGAAGATTTATTGCTTGAAAGGTGGAGCATTTGCCCAGATGAAAACCATGCGGGCAAGCGAGGCTGGACGCTTTCAAAAGAAACGAATGTTGACTATGTACTGTATACGTTTGATGCAGAAGATAGTGACAAATACTTCCTCCTACCGTATCAATTACTTAGAATGGCATTCCGTCACAATGGCCGTAAATGGATGGATGAGTATGGAACAAAGTTTGCGCACAGCGGTTCTTGGAAAACAGAATTTGTGTGCGTCCCTGCTAGCGTTTTAATAGAAGCAATAAAAGCTGAAATGCAAGGAACAGTTGATAAATCTGCATGAGGAATTGGAAAACTGTGCAAACCATTTTATCCTGATAAAGGGGTAATGCCAGACAAATGCTTTCTTTACATTCTCTCTTTTCATCCCTCTTTCAGTTTCTCCTTTCAGTTTTAGCCGAAAGAAGTTCGCTATTTGCTAATTTGACAGTTATTCGAAACTTGACAATTATCCGATTTTCTTTTTATACTACATGTCGGCAAAAACTGTTAAAAATTGCCGATATGTAGTTACAAGTGTAGTTAATAAAGTAAATCGGAAAGTAAATCGGCGAATTAAGGGAAAAAATGTATGGAATGAAAACGGAAGGAGGCAAACGTCATGAAGCAAAACGTCATGAAATGGTACGAGAACACAGAACTTGAAAGCGGAAGAACATACTCACATAAGTCGCTCGTTGCTATCTTACAGAGAGAAAAACCGTCTCTAAGCACCAGTGCTTATTGTTGGGCAATCAATGTAATGCTTCATGATGGAATGCTGTCTAAAAAAAGCTATGGTGAATATTCACTGTCAGACGGGGCTAAACTGCCTGAATACAGCCCAGATTATTCCGAGATTGCGATGGATCTAATTAACACTATCAGCAGGCGATACCCATATGTTCAATTCACCATCTTCGAGACAGCCCTGCTGAATGACTTCCTGAATCATATGGTTGCCCAAAACACGATATTCATTCAAGTCGAGAAGGATAGCAGTGTGTTTGTCTTTAGATTCTTGCAAGAAGCTGGATATAAAAACCTGATGTATAAACCAAGCCTGAAAGAGTTCAACTTATACTGGGCTAGAGACAGTATCGTTGTTACGGATATTATTTCAGAAGCCCCTATGAGGACAGCTAATCCGCATACAATCACGCTAGAAAAGATGCTGGTCGATATGTATGCCGATAAACTGATCTCCGGAACCTATAGCAAGGCAGAGTGTCAGTCTGTGTTTGAAAATGCACAAGAATGCTATCTGTTAGACAGAAAACGAATGTTGCGGTATGCACGACGGCGCAATAAAGAAGATGCAATCAGAAGATTCTTGGTGACCTGATGTTATCGAGGGAAAATTATACAGCAGAACACATTGCTACTCTCAGACAGCAAACCGGTACTGACCCATCTATTCTTGAAAGAACCGTCTATGCTTTTGGATTACTTGAGGCAATTAGCTGCGTGGGACTTCCGTTTATTTTTAAGGGCGGGAGTTCGTTGCTCGTGCTTCTTGAAAAGCCAAGGAGGTTGAGTACAGATATTGATATTATTGTAGAGCCTGGTGCAGACATTGATGAATGTATTAAAAAGGCAGGGGCTATTTTTCCATTTATCGATGTAAAGGAAGACAAACGACGGGGCTTGAATCAGCGACAGGGCTTGAATCAGATTGAGAAACGTCACTTCAAATTTTTCTTCAAATCGCCGAGGGCAGAAAAAGAGATTACGATTCTTCTTGACGTAGTCTTTGAGGAGAATCCTTACATAAAAACTTCTGAACGGCCTATCTGTAACGATCTTCTGATAAGCTCCGGTCAGGAATTTACCGTTACTGTTCCAGATAAAAACTGCATACTTGGTGACAAGCTGACTGCATTTGCTCCACATACGACAGGAGTCCCTTTTGGATTAGACAAGGAGCTGGAAATCGTAAAACAGATGTTCGATTGCTGGACGCTATTGCAAGAAATGGATGACTATGAAATAGTAAAGACTGTGTACAATAAAGTCTCCAAAATTGAGTCGGGCTACAGGGGATTAAATCAGACCCCAGAAGATTGTCTCAGGGATACGATTGAAAGCTGCATATGTATCATTGGACGAGGAAGCGTAAGGCCAGAGGACTATAAAAACTTCTCCGCTGGTATAAGTGCCATTCAGGGACACATATTCACCGATAGAATTAACGGTGAGAATGCAGGCATTTACGCCAGTGAAGTAATGTACCTCGCTACGAATCTTCTAGTCAAGACAAATAGCTATGATCGTATCGAAAACCCCGAGAAATTCAGAAGTAGAAGTATAGACATGAAAGGAATCAAGAAAATTAGTAGTCTCAGGAAGGTAGAACCGAAGGCTTATGCCTATATGGTCGAGTCACTGCAAATGTTGCAGAAAATTGGCCTGTATAAAGATGGTATAGTTTAATGCTCTTTGAGAGAGAATCTCGTTGTGTTTCTTTTAGGTAGAAACGAAGTGGATGCACTGGTAAGAATAATGACGAAAGTGGTTCTCAAACTTCCAGCCTTTCAAAGCTCATGAGTTTAGTCGTGCAAAGGATGCCACTTCTGAAAATGAGTAAAATCGTGGACAAAAACGTCAAATTTCCTGATATGATGATATGGTGTTCAATTACTAAGTTTCTTCAGTTTTCTCCTTTATGATGCGCGGGTTCATAGCCTGCGCATTTCTTATCATGACTCCTTCAGCTTTCAGAGAAGCCTCGCAGTCGCGATGCTGTGAGCTTCTCTCTTTTCTTGTGCTGAAGGAGATGTGAGCATGGTGTTCTGAGATGTTTGGCCATTTTGGAGCGCGAAACTGCGCTCCTTCTTTTGATGGTCTGACATCAGGAATAAATTTTTTTCAAGGAGGTGAGATCAAATGACTAGAACAGATTTAGTAGACGCAATCGCGGCAAAACTTTCGATGAAGAAGAAGGACGTTGCGCCTGTCGTTGATGAAGTCTTCGCTCAGATACAGACCGCGCTCGTCAATGGCGACCGCTGTGTGCTTGCCGGCTTCGGCGTTTTCAAGGTTGCCGAGCGAGCAGCGCGTGAGGGCCATAACCCGCAAAACCCGTCCGAGAAGGTTCAGATTCCGGCGAGGAAAGTGGCGGTCTTCCGACCTAGCAAGAGTCTTAGGGACAGCGTGAATGGATAGTTCATCTTCTTCGACTCGCGTTTTTTCTCCTTTCTTAGGACATGTGGAAATGCTTCCGCATGTCCTTTTTCATTTTGACATGAAGGGCTTTCGCTCAAATTTGAGCAGAAGTCGTGGATTCCTAAATTTTTACAGAGGTGATTTATCGATGTATAAAGAAGAATTACAGACAGAGGTCAGTTTCCTTCAGGGAGCACTGACCCAGCTTCAGAGCGGGGTCAAGCTCTCTGGCAAAGACGGAAACATGGCAGAGTACGTGAAGTTCCTTGACTCGTATCTTAAGGTGCAGAAGCAGTATCTCAGGCTGTGCGCGGAACTGGATAAACTGACGAAGGAGCAGGGATAGTTATGGATAAAAGTTACATTGAGGAACTGAAGACGGGGATCACCCAGTTGCAGAGCGAGCTTGCTCACCAGCAGACGGCGATCGCCGTCGCCCGCGATGAGGGTGATACGAAGGAGTACACAAAACTCATGAGTACATTCCTTGCGACGCAGAGGCAGTATCTGAAATTCTGTTCGGAACTTGAGGAATTGGGCGGGGAATAGTGATAAAAGAGACTTTTGTCCGAAAGTTCTGCATATTACCGTGAAGGGACTTTTACTCGATTTTGAGTAAAAGTGATGGGGGCAGGAATCATAGGTTCGGAACGACATATAATCTTTTGCAGAGCTATCTTGACTTGTAGGGTAAGATAGTGCTTTGACTCCAATGATTCACACGTCCTTCCTTGAAAGAAGCGCGTACGGCTCATCATCCTGCGCGCTTCTTCTATACAATGAGACCTTCACTAGGATAGAGAAGGTAATACTAAACAGCGAAGGAGGTCGAGCTCCTCGTGCCTACAAAACCTAAAACCCCTTGCCAGCATCCCCGCTGTCCTGAGCTGGTGCCGGCAGGAACAAAATACTGTGAGAAGCACAAGCCGCTTCACCCCGAAGAAGTTCGATCAGCCGCCGCTCGCGGCTACGGACGCGCTTGGCAGATGGCGAGGAAGAAATTCCTTGAGGCTCACCCGCTGTGCGAGGAGTGCATGAAGAAGGGAAGATATGTGAGAGCCACTGACGTGGATCATGTGATCGCGCACCGCGGGAATGCGGAGTTGTTCTGGGACATGAGCAACTTGAGGGCGCTGTGCCATAGTTGCCATTCTAAGAAGACAGCGAGAGAGGACTTGCACCCGAAGTACGAATATTGAAGGAGTGAGCGCAATGAAGATTTCTGAGTCTGGAAAGTTCAGAGTAGCCTGGCCGACTGGTTGTATCGTGATTTATCCCGTTAAGTTCTTTGGTACGGCTACGCTAACCAACAGCAACGCTTTCTTGAAACTTGCAAAGCAATACTCCAACAACGAGCAGAGGAATGAGCTTCTGGAGTTTTTGAAACAAGAGAGGCTGATGCAGATTGGAAAGCCGCGTAAGCAGATCGAGAAGAGTATTGAGAAGATTGAAAAACAATCTTGGGGATGTTGAAAGGTGTTTTTCGGCAGAGAATTTCGACTGCCGAATTTTCGGCAGTCAGACGAAAGGAAGGATAGATTTGAGAAAAACACACAAACCTACTGAAGTTAGCGGTCTGGGCTTTATTGAAGCTCTGACCCTACTGTTCATCGGCTTGAAGCTGACCGGTCATATCACTTGGAAATGGCTGTGGGTGCTGTCGCCGATGTGGATAACCCTGTCGATCGCATTTGTCCTGGCACTTCTGATAGTGGCCATTGACGCAGTGAGAGACAGGCTTAATGATGATGAGGAGGATGAAACCGTATGACATCAGAAATACCAGCAGGCGCTCTTGAGGGTGCAAGAACAATTTTCGAGACGGCGGGTCTCTCCGGCAATCGACTCGCTCTCGCACTTGACAACATCTACAAGCGTCATGTGGGATACAGCGCATTGGAAGCAGGCGAAATTCCTGTGTATCTCACAGCCGCGGAACTCGGAGAGTTGCTCGGACTGACAACACACCGTGTGAATGAGATTCTTGCCGGGGCAGGCTTTCAGGAGTGGGAAGATGACGAGTGGTACTTTCTTGATCCTGGTGCACCGTATGCTTTTTTTGATGCCAATGGCCTGAAATGGAAAAGCACTATCGTTGACGAGATCAGGGAGTGGATATGACCTTTGACGAAGCGAAAGAGAAGATAGTCATCGGCGGAGTCTATCGTCATTTCAAAGGCCGCTTCTACAAAGTGCTCAACCTTGCAACACACTCTGAGACCAAAGAACCCATGGTAGTCTACCAGGCTCTCTACGGTGACAAGCTCATCTGGGTTCGTCCGGCGGCTATGTGGCTGGAAGAAGTCAAGCCTGGGGTGCGTCGGTTTGAGTTCGACACGGAGAGCTTCGCATGCTAGAGATAACGAGGGCGAACGAAAAAGTGGACAAATGGCCTGATGCGGAATATACAAATTTCAACTACGACGGCCGCCTGTTCATTGTGAGCAAGGGCGGAAGAACCGTTGGAATCTACAATCTTGACCATGTGGTCTCGATCATTCTTAAGGAGTGAAAAGTTCATCAATAACCTCACAGCCTAAAACTGTGGGAGTCCATAGATGCCTCTTGAATGTCATTGTGCTTTTCAAAAGTTCGGGATTTTGACAAGCGTGTGTTGTATACTTTTCAAAAAGTAGAGAAATTGCACAGAAGAAGGCGGCCGGATGTTTGATACCCTCAAGAAGATATACTACACAAGTCCAGAACAGCACAGCGCGATTTATATGGAACGCTTCAACTCTCCATTGAGCCGTAAGCTGCCGCTGAAAATCAGAGAGTTCAACCATCATGCGGAATATCCTTTGTTTTATTACTATTCAGAGGAATTAGCTTTATTGCTGGAACGGATCAACAGAAAATATTTGGAGTTCATCAAACTGCTTGATAATACTTCGCCATTGGTGCTCCTTCAGTTCTCTCTGTCATGCCTTGTAGAAGAAGTGGATGCAACATCAAAGATAGAGGGCATTCACAGCTCAAAGCGCGAGCTTAAGGCAATACTTGAGGGAGGCAGTACATCGGGACGTTTTTCTGGAATACTTCGCAAGTATCACAAGCTCTCCAATGGTGAAGAAATTATCCTTGATAGGCCGGAAGACATACGGAGCATCTATGAAGATATAGCGTACACGGATATATTAAAGGACAAACCAGAGTATGCTCTCGACGGGAAAATTTTTCGGGCAGAAGATGTTGATGTGCTGAGCGCCAGCGGGAAAATTCTGCATCGTGGGGTATCTCCAGAAGAGAAACTGATAGATTACCTGCGTATGGGGTTGGAGTTCATGAAGGATGAGCAAGTGCCTTATCTGGTAAGAGTGGCCATCTTTCATTATGTGTTTGTGTATGCACATCCGTTTTACGATGGCAACGGCAGGACTGCAAGATTCATAACTTCAAGCCAGATAGCTAAAATGATGCACTACCTGCCTGCCCTGAGGCTTTCATATATAATTCGGCGCAAAGTACACAGATATTACGATCTGATACATGACACTGAACTTGAGATTAATTGCGGGGACTTATCTCCGTTTATATATGGTTTCATTAGTTTTATTCTTGAGACGCTAGAAGATTTAGTGTTAACTCTGCTGAGGAAGGATGAACAGTTGAAGCGTTATCGTCAAAGGCTTGAAAGCATGATCGATGATGAAGACATGCGGGAGCTCTACGGCCTACTCTTGGAAAGCAGCGTATTTATTGGAAGTGGTATCAACATGGAGGGCCTCATGAGACACACAGAGAGATCACGAAATACAATCCTAAAGCGTCTGGCTAAGATACCGCCTGAACACTTGATAATAATCAAGGGCAAAAAATATTTCTACAAACTCAATATGTTGATGTTCAAAGATACTAATAACATCACAGCCTAAAGCTGCAGGAGTTTGCAAAAATCATCTTGTTGATTAGCACATGTTTTTAATCAGGGGGCTCAGAGTGGCTGAGCCCAAATTTGGGCTAAGTGGAGAGGAGTGAGAATCCCTATGGTAATTCGAAGCAACAAGGGTTTTTACGTTGGCGATGTCTGCCACGTCCTCAGCGATGAGGTCTACCAGAATTTCTGGGGCTCGAAGTATAAATTCGCCGACGGCCTCATCACCGTAAATCCAATAATGCACCTGGCATTCGCAGTAGCCGCTACAGCACTTGGACCAGGCGAATATTACGATGACGATGGTAACAAATACTATGCTGATGCAGGCAACATAGGCCTCGTCCCTTTAGAACTGGTAGAGAAAAGGAATCGACTGGGATTCGGGCTTGTTATCACAACACCTGGAGTGGCAACGTTTCATAGCTGGGAAGGCATATTCACCATCAAGTTGCCAGAGGATATATTAGTTCGCATCGATACGACTTGGTGATGAACTACAGACAATCTGTTCTTCCGGTTTTTAATCACGACGCTTTCATGAGAATCATCACGACTCCGCCGAGCGTCTTCGATGCTAAAGAGGCATCAAGGAGAGCGGCGGAGAAGTTGCTTAAGCAGGGGCTTGATGTAAATGAGTCCCCAAACAGAGAGGAGAAATACTAATGGACAAGGCATTACGAATAGAATCCGCACTGGACATCGACGAAGATGGTTTCGTAACGGCAGGGAATCTTTACGGGTGGCTTTTCGAGGGCGAAGACCGCCTCTGTGAATGGCTTGAAGAGCACATCCACGACAACGTCTTTGCGGAGCGCGGTGTGGACTATGTGTTTGTTGACGGAGTCTATATGCTGTCACCCTCTTTTGCTTTGAAGCTCGCGGGCATTCCGCACACGGATCGAGGGGACATTGCGTGTGCGTATCTGGCTGGTGTCAGGAGGATGCTGAAGCCGCTGTCCGAGGAACGGCAGAAGCTGTGTCTGGAGCAAGCCAAGAGCGAGGGTGCCAGAGAAGCACTGAGTGATGTGCTTGTGCGACTGCTGATGGAGCGGGTGTCTGGCGACGCTGA
>CALGGR010000280.1 GCA_937915755.1 uncultured Fretibacterium sp.
GATACCGACCCTAGACTATGCCCATGTGCTGTTCTTCTTCATGATTCCGCTGATGATCTATGTGCAGCTGCTGTTCTTCGTCCGTGTTGATGATGATCCGAATCGGGTATTGGTGGCTACCACGGTCTGTGCTGTAACAAACTTTGGTCTGGACATATTATTTGTGGGTCCCTTAGGCTGGGGGTCAAAGGGTGCGGCACTGGCAACATGCTTGGCCTACACCATCGGCATGGCGGTCAACCTGACTCATTTCTTCAGCGCAAGGAACAGCCTCAAATTCCGAAAAGACTGCTTGAAGGGCAGGGGGTTTCGCATGTGGCGCGCTGGAATACCCTTGGCAGCCTCCCAGTTGGGCATGACGGTATCCACCAATGTGTTCAACAACGTCATCATCAGGGTGGGAAATGAATTCTATGTGGCCGTTTATGCGGTGATTACCCAGCTGTCCATGACCTCTATGGCGATCTACGACGGTGTGGGGCAAGCCAGCCAGCCCATCATTGCCGCCGCATCCGGGGCAGGGCTTCCAGACAGGATCAGGCGTGTGTTTCGCCATGGCGTGCTGCTGGAACTCATCGGCACAGGAACTCTGGCTCTGTTCTACATTGTCTGCGCCGGGTTCATCGCGTTACTGTTTTCTATTCGCGATGGGGAACTCCTCTCATTGGCGTTGACTGGCATCCGCTCCTATGCGTTGTCTATCCCCTTGATGGGACTGAACAGCATCATCATGTATTACTTCCAGGCACAGGAAAAGGCAGGCAGAGCTCTAGCAATCTCGCTACTCAGCGGCTCGGTGCTGTTGATCGCGGCACTTTTTCTGCTGACCACGCTTTTTGGCGTAAAAGGCATTTGGTTCAGCTGGGTCGTGGCTCAGGCACTGGCACTTGTTGTCAGTGTGCTTCTGATCCGGCAGACACAAGAGAAAGGAAAATAGAGAAATGAGCATAACAATTCGTCGCTATCCCGTCTCCATGACGGAACTCGGCATGTATTTGGAATGGCGGAAAAACCCACAGGGAACGGCATACAATCTGCCCTTCCTGTTTCCGCTGCCGGAAGGAACTGATCTTGACAGGTTGAAGAGTGCTCTGCAACAGGTGTTCCTAGCCCATAGAAACATTCTTGCACGTTTTCAGATGGAGGTTGGCGGGAGTGTAACGCGTCTCGTGTTGGAAGGCGACGACGATGAAATCCCTGTTCACATCCAAGAAAGCCGGTGTGAGCCTGATCTGGGGAAACTGATCCAGCCCTTCTCCGACTTAGACGGGGAGCTGTATCGGCTACATATCATCTCAGGGACTGAAAAGGCGTACCTCTTCATGGATATCCATCACATCCTTTTCGATGGGGCTTCTACACCCGTGTTCATGCGCGACCTCAACCGAGCCTACGCAGGGGAAACGCTTAAAAGCGAGGATGTTACCGCTGGCGATTATGCTGGGCTGGAACAGAAGGCAAGGAACACGGAGGCTTTCGCGGCAGCTAAGGCGTGGTATGACGGGCTGCTGTCCGATGTGGAGATCAGTAGCGCACCCATCCACGACAAGGAGGAGGGCAAAGAGGCGAACACATGGCTTACCATACCTTTGGACATCGACGCAAAACAGCTTTCTTCCTATACCCATACGTTGGGCATCAAGACCAGCACTTTCTTCTCCGGTGTCTATGGCTATCTGCTCAGCCGCTTTTCCGGGACAAAGGAGACCCTGTACGCCTCCATTCACAGCGGACGTACGGGGGAAATCGCGGAAACCATCGGCATGTTTGTTCAGACCTTCCCTGTGTTGGAACGCTTTGATGGCAAGGAAAGCATTGCCGAACACCTTAGCAAGTTCCTGAAGGCAAGCGCGAGATAATCCTTTAATAGAGTAGGTGAGGTTGATATGCTCCAAAATGCTTTCATGCCCTAGCTTGATGATACGCAGTAACAGCTCCTTGCTGTCAACGTCTTTGTCGGTGTTATCGTGGCAAGTGAGGGTGGCAGTAACAGCAAAGCGCACCATATCAGATAAAGCGTTATGACTGGTTAATAGTTCAACGTTCATTAATGTATCTCCTTTCTTAGAGCGCAAAGTCTCCTGCCGTGAACTTGAGTTCTTGAGCGTGCGAGAGAAAAGCACTCAAACAGCTTAGAGTGAATAGTCTTGATAGTACAGACATCATCTGGAGTGAAGTTAGCAGAAGCCTTGATGACGGAGTTAAGGTTGCCAATAGCGCAAGTTAAGTCCTGCCAGTAAGCGAGACGGGAGCAAGCAGAATTGAATTTACGGTTGAATTTGCTCATAGCATAAAAAGCACCTCCAAACAAAGATAAAGGCCGGAGAGTGTAGGAACTCCCCGCCAACACACGAAAAAAATCTAACTACAGACGACACGGCTAACTCAAATGAAATTGTGCCCCAATCTGAACTCCCCTGCGAGAGCACAGAGAACCCCAAGAAGATGGTGTTCACAAGGAGTTATTTGTCAAGGTGGCACGAGGCCATCGTCAGTGGACGCATAACGTCCAGACGCGGGAAACTCCCCACGTTTCGGCCTTTGATTAATCGTAGCAATCAAGATTATTTTTTGGACTAATGCGGGATAACAATCTTCGAACTTCCCCTAAAGTCCAAACTTCTTTATTAGACGCGATTTTACGAAGCATTTGATACATCATGCTTGCTTTTTTGGACAAATCTTTTTTATCCTTATCAAAGCTGTTCAAAAAGTAATTCAAGCAGTAACCTCCTTAATGTCATAGACGACAGATACAGATTGTTTAGTGAACTGGTTAGCTAAGTCCGGGTGAAGCTTCTTGAAAGCGGCGGTATCGAAGCGAGAGGAAGCCCGTTGAGAAATGGAGCAAATGAAGCCGCCGCCCTGAACGGAAGCCATACCATTTCTGCGAACATGAGCGTCAAGGACAGATTTAGCATTATCTTCAAGTTCGCGGGCATGTTTAGCAATAGCCCTAGCGGAAGCCAGATTAACCAAAGCCTCAATGACATCGGGATTGTCGGTTCCATTAGGTGTATTAGTAGCATTTGCCTTCTGTGATACCGGTGGGGTAAAGATGTCGCACTGAGCGGAAAACTCGCAGTAAGGGCAGCACCAATTTTCAGCAGGGGAATTATCACTTGGAGGATTATCCAGACTGAAGATGAGCTGAGCACGTTCGGCAATACGTTCAGCGCGTTCATTATCGAAGTCGAATACGTCAATGTGCATGTCCGAATTATTCTTATTGATACCAACAACGGCGAGGTGTTCAATGTTTCTGCCATTAAGGACAGCTCCCAAAGCGTAAATATGAAGCTGGTCAACGTACTGGGGTTTAGCCTTGATAGTCCCTTCACGTTTCCATAGGGTAAAAGCCCTGTCATTCATAGTTTTGATGTCAGCTAAGACGTTCTGTAATCCGTCCGGACGCGATATGAAGCAGTCAGGGTGTCCGGCGAGAACACCGCCCTTAACAGGAATAGTAAGTTCAAGTGGAGCATTCTGTGAGCCTTGATTGTAGTCGACAACCCATCCGTCTTGACGTAACCATTCGACAGCGAGAGGTTCAAGGTAAGTGCCGACATCAAAGATACGCTGAGACTTAGGGGACACAGTGCCATCATAGCCATTGACGGAATAGTAAAGATTTCGCATGCAGGGGAAGCCCGCCTTAGAAGCGCGTAAAAGTTTAGTCATGATAACCTCCAGCCTTTTTGCCCCTGTATCCCATAACTAGAAACATAAAGCCGTCGCGTGTCATAAGGAACATTGGGTCTTTTCTGGTACGTCCACCGCCTAAATCCACTGTTCGCCGTATTTGCTGAAAGTTGAGCGCATTAAATTCTTCAGAACAATCAAGGTTTCTGATGTCAGCAAGAACGTTTTTATGTTCTTTACCGAACTCCTCAGCAACTTGCAGACTGGAGCAAAAAGCCTTGTCTTTCTTTTCATATAGCTGATAGTCAGGGTGAATAATGAGAGCCAAGAATAAAACCTCCTTAAGAATAAAAAGTGGGGAGTAGTAAGCTCC
>CALGGR010000281.1 GCA_937915755.1 uncultured Fretibacterium sp.
TGTGCTCTTCCGATCTGCTAAACCCGTCCGGCAATTATCTTCTGATTGACCCTCTGAATCATGGCCGTGAAATCACCCCTCACATCGACGCGGTAATCACCGACAGAGTTTCACTCGCAGAGTTTGACGTTCTCGATGAAGTCAGCCTCAGCAGTAAGCACGTAATCTTCATCTCAGACGCAAGCAAGATTTCCCCCGACAGTTACGCAGTCAGTCTCCTCAACAAAGCGTTCTACGATCAGGGCGCGGCGTTGGCCGCAGTTTACCCCGACGCTGAGGACGTGGAGGCACTGGGGGACATTCTCGGAGTCTCGCTTGTTGGCCCGGAGAATGAGCCGAGCAACAAACACTTCGAGGTAGTTGCGGCTTCCATGCGCTACATCAGCGGCGACATTCTCCCGCACACATTCATCTACGTCGACAAATGCACCGAGAACAGCGGCAATTACCCGACGAATTACACCGTCAGCAAAGATGCTCCCGTTGTGAACGTTGACCCCGCGAGCTGGGACGTGTATTTCGACGAGGCTGTTACGACCCCCACAGCGTCAGAACAGGCTGCGCTCTCACGTGATTACGAGGCACATGCACAGCTTATCCTCGCAAGGCGCGTTCAGAATGTGATTGACTGGGTGAACGGAATTGATGACAGGGTTGCGGCTCGCAGGGACGAGATACTCAGCGAAGCTTCAACGCTGGCATTCGCGGTTGCTGACCAGACGGGCGGAAGGGCAGATGAAATCCTGAAGTTTGTCGGCGGCGTTCACACGGATTTCCATGATGACTCGGTTACAGGCTGCTTCTACAATTACGATTATTCACGGAGGCACGGCTCTCAGGCAAGCGAGTGGAACAAATGGGCTGACTACTCAGGCTGTAACGACTACGGGACTCTCAGTGATCACTGGAACAGCTTTAATCCCGGCCTCGACATTACGGGGACTCATGTAGCATACGGAGTTCACGCGTTCGAGGATCACTGCGACTACTACCTCATAACGACAACAGCGACCATTCAGCCAGCTAAACGGCTTGAGATAAGAGCTGAGTACGGCGACACGACAGGCGATGAAGTCAAAGGCTCAGGCTCGTACCATTATGCGGTGATAATGGGGTGCAACAAGAAACTTGAGTGCTACCTGTGGCCAAATGAGTTAGGCACGGAGCTGGTGAAACTCACCCCAAGCATGACGGTCAACAACAATCAGTCCTTCTCTGACACTGACGGCTGGCAAATGGGCGGAGGAGTATCCGGCGGCGGCGGCGGCGGCAAAAGTAAAGAAAAAGGCGGGTATGGTGAAGGTCATGGAGAAGCCTCGTTCAACTACAGCGTCTCACACAGTGCCACTCACACATGGAACACTACGGATTACAGCATTACCCCAAGGCGCACGACAGCTCTATACCCTGCTGACGGAAGACCTGTTATAGGCTGGGTGCTTGACGTTACATCACCCTACTATTCAGGAGGCAAGGGCTGGGTAATATCTCCGGCCGCAAAGACCGCTGTAACACTTGAGGGCGAATCAATCTGGAGGGTACAGCCTGACCATGTAGACAAACCCAGCTTCAATTCACAAGCACACTGGTCTGAGGGATTTTTCGCGGCTCATGACATGGGAGGACGCAAGGTCAGCGATGCCAGTTGCACGATCAATCATTACACCAACTACAAGGGACTCAATCTCACAAAGCCGGTGCGATTCGGGATTGGTGATTTCGTTTCGACAGGCACGAGCGAGGGCAAGATGTACACGGCAAAAGTCTACTCCGAGCTGAACTGGACAGCCTCATCAAATGCTGACTGGCTCACACTCGCTGACAGGAGCAAGAGCGGAGGCACGGCAAACGGCGATGATTTCATCTACACAGTTACGCAGAACAC
This sequence comes from uncultured Fretibacterium sp., assembly GCA_937915755.1. GTDB lineage: Bacteria > Synergistota > Synergistia > Synergistales > Aminobacteriaceae > JAFUXM01. The sequence continues at coordinate 1,886 of CALGGR010000281.1, forward strand.
TACGGGCAGCACGAGAACGGGAACTATCACGGTCAGCACTGAGGACAAGAAGACCTACACGCTGACCTTCACGCAGTCGCCCTACGCAAACTAGCACACACTAGCAAACTTCACGAAGCAACACGCGAAAAATGCCCCCCTGTGATGAGCAGAGGGGTATTTTTTGACATAAGTCATCCGTAAGTTTCCCCTTTATTGTTGCTTTAGAAGCGCGGAGATTTTCCTGAAAGCGTTAGTTCTATGCGAGATATTATTCTTTGTTCGCGGGGCAATTTCAGCAAACGTGAGATTGTAACCGTCCGGCAAAAATACGGGGTCATATCCGAATCCGTTGCTCCCCCTAGCCTCACGCGATATGCTGCCGTAACAGTATCCCTCAGCGATCAGCGTGTATTCTTCCGGGACGCATAGGCACAACGCCGCCGCAAATCTCGCCCTCCTGTCGTCAACTCCCTCAAGCTGTCCGAGAAGCCACGATGATTTGTCGCTGTCCTTGCCCTGAATTATCCGCGCTGAATACAATCCCGGCGCACCGTCGAGAGCGTCAACCTCAAGCCCGCTGTCATCGGCTAGGCATGGAAGCCCCGATTTCCCCGCCCACGCACGAGCCTTTAGCATTGCGTTTTCGGCGTAAGTCTTCCCGGTTTCCTCGACTATCATTCGTGAGATCTCTGGTGCAAAAATTATCTCGTCGGCAAGATCTTCGCCCGCAGCTTCACGGATTATCTCGGTGAACTCGCGGTACTTCCCCTGATTTCCTGTAGCGATGATTAATTTCTTGAACATGTCTATGATTTCTTCGGTAGTTTCCAGATTGAAGAGAGGTCTACTGTTCCGCCCGACTGTGGAGGCTTCGAGTCGATGAGGAATCTAACCTGCGAGATCGGGGAAAAATTCTCCTGCATTGTTCGGAGTATTCCGGTTATCAGGAGGAGTGATTTCTGCTTTCCCATTGCGTTCAGGGCTGAGGGAAACTGCCCCGGCATGTCAAGAAAAGCGGTCTCGCCGTTCCTGAAAACGTGGAGCAGTTTCATTTTGTCGGCATTAGGGACACCGCTCATCGCTAAAATTTCGTTGACAGCGTCCCTGATGTGATCCTCGTGTGTCCGCGCGAGAAAATTCTTCCTCGTCTCCATGAGCGCATCGTCCTTAACGTGGTAAAGATTCAGCGAAATTTGATGTACCTCTGCGCCGGAAGCAATAGCATTTCTTGCGCTTCGTTCACGTTCCGACTCCTCGAAGTTCGACAAGTCCTCCTGATTCTCGATGCGGTTTTCGGGCTTCAAGAACAATTTTCGGTTGAGGAAGTCAACAACCCACGATGTCCCCAAATATCCCAAGACAAAGCACAGCAATATCACTCCCAAGAGCGACAGTATCCTTAGGAGAAGCGGTGTCGGTTTTCCCTCGTCGTAATCAATCGGCGCGGGTCGGGGTCTCTGCTGTTTGACCGCACGTTTCTGGGCCTGAGCCATAGCCTGCTGTGCCTGCCTTCGCCTGTTTGGGACTGGCCTTCCTGAGTCGTTGCGTCTTACTGGCGGCATTTTCTTTTCACCTTACCTTATGTAGTTTGCGATTCCTTCAGACATTGCGGCTGCGATCCTCTGCTGGTACGGCTGTGTCATGAGAAGTCTGGACTCGTTCGCGTTTGTTACGAACCCAATCTCAAGAAGCACCGCCGGCATTCCCGCGCCCCTTAGAACGAAGAAGGGGGCCTGTGCAACTCTCCTCATTTGAAGGCCGCCTCTTACCCCAGCATTGTAGAGCATGGCCGCGAAGTCTGTACTCTCGGAAATCTTGTTGTTCTGCTGCATGTCGCCCAATATACGAAGCAACATCTCCGTCCTTCTGTCAACGTTGGCCGTGTCCATGCCCTTGCCCTCGACGTACTCCCTGTTCTCGATCTTGGCGAGGTTCATTGCGTCTTTGTCTGTCGGAAGTGCCATGATGTAGATCTCGAAGCCCGTCATTGACTTCTTGTTGGGAAGGGCGTTGACGTGGACGCTCACGAATAAGTCAGCGTTTACGTTGTTGGCGATGTCTGTGCGTTCCTGCAACTTCAGATAAATATCCGTGTCCCTAGTCATGACGACGTTGTAGCCTTTTGCGGTCAACGCTCTCTGAAGCTCAAGGCCGACGGCAAGGTTCACGTCCTTTTCGCGCACACCGTTGTCCATAGCTCCGGGGTCTTTTCCGCCGTGTCCCGGGTCGATGACGATCGTCTTCCGGCCGTTGTTGATCCTCCCTAATCTTTGCGCTGCCTGTGAGCTTGTGGGTATGGTTATCGTACTCGGAGGCGTTAGAACTGCGGGGGTTTTTGTTACTGCGGGCTCTGGGCTTGGATTGCTCGTGATCACGGGGTCAGCTCTCCTTTCAGATGTTGAGGGAATCGGAGTCTGCGCTGTCTGATTCTGCGGGACTTGGCCGGGAAGCTGAATGTTCGTCTCGGCTTTCTTCGGTGAAGTTCCTATGATGTTTGCTTCCTCTGGATAGAAGAAATCGAACACTATACGGCGCGGATTGTTGAGAACAAGTTTCTCGGCCTTAGTGATTCCCTTAGGCGTGAAGACCAAATCAACACCGTCAATCCCTGCTTTAATTTCGGCGTTCACGTTCGACGCGAAAGGCGAAGCGACACCTGCGGAGTTTTCGAGGCTCGATGAGAAAAGCGCGTGAAGTTTCCCGTTGTCCATGAAAACCTGAGGGTCTGAATCGTCATCGGCCATGATTACGGCGCGGATCTTCTTGTGAGTTCCCTCTTGAGTAGTCCATCGTATGCCCTGAATTGTTCCGCTGTAATTTTCACCCTTCTCGGTCTTGCTGTCGTCAGGCTTGAAAGTTTCCATTCGAGGCTGTGATTTCCCCGATGATCTTTTTGCTGACGGCTTGACAGTTTGCGGCGATGCTGCCATAACGGGAGCTGTCTCTTGTGATGAGGCTGAGATTGCGGGCTGTTCCGGCTGAACTTGCGGTGCTTGAGCGGTCTGAGGCTGTGGAGTAGGGGTCTGAGGCTTTGTCCTTGCGGTTGATGTCCTGTTGAGGATAGCGTCGATGTCGATGGTGGCTTCCTGTTTCTTTGCCTGAGTTGGTGCGGGCGTTGGCTCGTCAAATTCCCCGAAGTCTCTCGCGCTTGCAGGAGTAGCGGTGTAACCTGAAATCTTTGCGAATCTCAGACGGTTTGACGCACCTTTTCCCGCAACGGTCTGGAACAATGCCGCTGTGCTTTGAGCATCGAGCCAGAGTTTCCCATTCCTCTCGAAAGGCGCAGAGTAAAGCGGGACAATGGCATAACCGTGCCACCCCGCCGCAGCTCCTTCCGAGATTCTGAGCTGTGCATTCCCCCGCGTAAGAAGAAGCTCCTCGCCTGAACGCCTCACAGCGAATCCCAGCAATTTCCCAGCGTCCTCAACTGAAACGCAGAGAGCCGAATTATTGTCGATTGAGGGGACAGCACCGACATTCCCGCTGCCCCTGTAGAGCATGGCATCAGCATACGCGCACGCACAGAAAATCAGAACTAGCGCAATGCCGTATAAAAACCTTCGCATAAATTACTCGCTGTCCTCTAAAATCTGGTCAAGCTCAAAGAGGTTAGACACGTCGAGAAGCAATATCAGCCTGTCATCTGCCGGTTTCGCAACCCAGAGTACATATCTTCTGTCTATTGCTGATGATAATTTCGTTGCAACTTCAAGCTGTGAGTCGTATATCGTCAAGACCTCGCGCACTGAGTTCACAATCATTCCGAACGTTACCTCATTTACCGCGATGACCACGATCCTTGCCTCGTCAGTGAGAGGGTGCCCGGCCATTCCGATTTTCAGGTGCATGTCGAATACAGGGACGATCGTACCGCGAAGGTTAATCACTCCCCTGATATATGCCGGAGCGTTGGGGACTCTCGTGATGAATGAGGGGACGCGGACGATTTCGCGCACCATGTTCACGTCAACGCCGAAATTCTCAAGTCCCAGCTTGAAGACAAGGTTAATATGTTCCTCGCCGAGAGACTCAACGTCAATATCCCTGAAATCCTGATTAACTTCTTTTTTTACTGGTTCGTCAGCCATTAAAATTTTGCCTCTTTTTCTCTGTGAATTATTGTTGAATGGGAATTATCCCCGCCCTATATTAGCATACAGAGCAGGGATATTCAGGCGGCAAGTTTCTGGATTATTCTTCTTCCGCCGCCATTTCAGCGAGTTTTACCGCGCCCATGATGCCCTGATTCCCGTTGAGTGCTGCGGGGGAAACGTAAGCGTTCATGTTGCGGAGTTCCTTCGTGCTGATGTATTCGTTGATGTACTCAGCGAGATACTTCCTGATTAGCGGGAAGAGCTGTGTCTGGCTCATGATTCCGCCGCCGAGAATGATCTTCTGCGGACTGAGTACGAATGTAATGTCAGTGAGTGCCTGAGCGATGTATTTTGCCTCAAGCTCCCAGACTTCCGTCATATCAGCGAGGTCTTTTCCGGGTTTCCCCCAACGTTCCTGAACCGCCGGACCGCTCGCCATTCCCTCGAAGCACGCGCCGTGTGAGGGGCAATGACCCTTGTACTCGTCGCCCTCAACTCTGGCCATGATGAGGTGTCCTGCCTCCGGGTGAAGCATTCCGTGAATGAGGTTACCGCCTGACATTGCGCCCATTCCGATTCCTGTGCCGATGGTGAAGTAAACCGCGTCAGTGAGTCCCTTCGCACAGCCCCATGTGGCCTCGCCGAGAAGTGAGCCGTTCACGTCTGTGTCGAAACCTACAGGGATCCCGAGAGCTTCCTTCATCGTCTGAACCATCGGGTAATTACGCCACGGGATTTTAGGGGTATTGAGGATATTCCCGTAAGTCTTTGCGCCTTTGCGGACATCAACAGGCCCGAAACACGCAATTCCGAGCGCCTTGATCTTGTCATCTTCTGGAAGTTCAGGGGCGATTTTTGCCTTGAAGTACTCGATGACTTTGGGCATTGTCTCGTCAGGTGTAGTTGTCGGGATTGACTCCTGATCCAGTATTACGCCGTTTTCGTTGCCGATAGCGCAGACCATTTTGGTCCCGCCGGCTTCTAATGCTCCGTATAACATGCTAGCTAAACAACCTCCCAAAAAATCCCTTCTGCTTCGGTGCGGTTACTGTTTCTTCTTTCACTTCGGCTTTAGGGGATTCAGTCTTGAATTTCGACAGGTCAACATTCCTTACATTTCCGCGCAAAGGCAGAATGCTCTTCGGGTTCACTGAGAGTTCATCAACGCCCCACTTCAGGAAATCTTCCGTAAGCGTCGGGTCAGCACCAAGTTCACCGCAGATTCCGACCCACGTGTTATGCCTGTGGCCTGCCTCGATTGTCTCACGAATGAGCCTGAGGACAGCGGGGTGATGAGTGTTAGCGAAAGGCTCAAGGCTCGCGCTCTGGCGGTCGATTGCACATGTGTACTGAGTGAGGTCGTTCGTTCCGAGCGAGAAGAAGTCAACCTCCTCCGCAAGCTCATCAGCGCACAAAGCGGCGGCGGGTGTCTCAATCATGATGCCGATCTCGTACTTCCCGATTGCTACACCTTCAGCCTCAAGCTCCTTCTTGCACTCGTTGAGGATTTCCTTGCACTTCTGGACTTCCCAGCGCGATATTATCATCGGGAACATTATTCCGAGATTACCGAAGGCTGAAGCCCTGAGCAACGCCCTCAACTGACGCTTGAAGAAATCCGTCCTCGTGAGGCAGATTCTCACAGCCCTGAAACCGAGCGCGGGGTTCTCCTCTTTTTCGAGGTTCATGTAGTCGATTGTCTTGTCCGCGCCGATGTCGCAAGTCCTTATGATTACCAGACGCGGTGACAGTCCTTCAAGTACCTGCTTGTATGCGGCGAACTGAGCATCTTCTGTGGGGTCAGTCTTGCTGTTGAGGTAGACGAACTCAGAGCGGAACAACCCGACTCCTTCTGCGTCATTCTCGATTACTGCCTTGATGTCCTTAGGCCCGCCGATGTTGGCATAAAGTCTGACCTTCCTGCCGTCCTTCGTAACACTGGGCTGACCCTTGAGCTTCTGCAACTCTTCTTCCTTGCGCTTGTCCTCAGCCTGCTTTGCTGAAAGCTCGTCGATGATCTTCTGTTCCGGCTCAATGTAGATGCAGGAGTTATAGCCGTCGAGAATTGCGAACTTTCCGTCCCAGTCGTCAGCAATATCATGGCACTGAATCAGTGTCGGCCAATTCATGCTTCGGGCTAGGATTGCTGTGTGGCTGTTGGAACTTCCCAGTCTTGTAACAAGTCCGAGAAGAAGTGATTTGTCGAGCTTTACGGTTTCGGAGGGGGCTAGGTCTTCCGCAACGAGGATTGCAGGCTCTGTACCCTGAAGGCTTGTTGTGTCTGCGCCGAAAAGTACATCGAGCATTGAGTTCTTGAGGTCGATAACGTCCGCGCTCCTTGCACGGAAATACTCGTCCTCCATCTCGCTGAACTGACGGGCGGCTTCGTCGAATGCCTCACGTACAGCGTATTCCGCCGTATGACCCTCAGCCATGATTTCCTTGCATGGGTCAATGAGTGTGTCCTCATCGTCAAGCATCATAGCGTGTGCCTCAAAGATTCCGGCGGTGTCCTTGTGTCCTGCCTTCATCTCCTTGTCGTAGAGAGCGTTCTGGTCTTCCTGAACTTTTACGCGGGCGGCCTCGAAACGCTCAATCTCTGCGGCTATGTCGCTCACTAACGCTTCGTTGATTTCGTAGACGGCGGGCTTGTAGAGCTTGATTTTGCCTATAGCGATGCCGTTTACGATTTTCGTACCCTTGAAGACTTCCATGAGTTAGAAGTTCTCCTTCATGAATTTCTCGAGAGCGGCGGCGCAAGCTTCCTCGTCCTCACCCTCGATGCGTACGAGAACCTCATCTCCCTGCTTGATGCCCATTCCCATGAGCTTCATGAGGGCTGTTGCTTTTGCTGACTTGTCGCCTTTGATGAACGTTGCGGTGCTCTTGAAGTTCTTGGCCTCCTTGACGAGAAGACCGGCTGGACGTGCGTGGATTCCTACAGGATCGGTGATGACATACTTAAACTCTTTCATGACTGTCTGCTTCCTTTCTGTATATATGATTGCAGTATATGGATGTTAGTAATCAGAATTATAATACAAACTGTAGAAATTTTGCGATTGAATGTTACAACGCTTCTCTATTTTCCCAGATTGCTCCTCCGGCCTGACACGCCGGGCATATGCAGTACTTGTTGCCCTCAGCTTTTGACTTCTTTGCGGCTTCAACCATTCCGGCGGCTCTTTCAGCACCGAAAATTTCCTTGCCCTTTTCGGAACTGCAAAGCCCTATAAGCTCATCGACTGTGCAAACGTCAGCCTCAAGGACTTTCATGAGAGCGTCAGCAGAAGCCTTGTCCTGATTCTTTGCGTAAGCCTCAGCGGCTTTCTTTACGTCAGCGCATACTGAGGGTGCGGCGATTAGTTCGTTTACCTTTGCGAGAATTTCCTGCTTTGTCATGATTGTTGCCTCCTTCTGAGTTTATTTCATGATACCACAATTCACGGGTCTCTGCTTGCGTTTTACGAGATATTTAAGAGGTAGAAAAACTGATAAAATATTTCATCAAAGGAGGGCGGTCTATGTCTCAGGAAGAAGGGCGCATAAAATATCATTACGGCTTCTACGCGGCCATGAAGGTTGAGTATGATCTTATGCACGCAG
>CALGGR010000282.1 GCA_937915755.1 uncultured Fretibacterium sp.
GCTAATCTCCCTGATGGGTAAAGCCGAGCCGCTGATAATCTCCCCTAAGCCTCCGACGGTGATACTCTTGGCCGGGCTTCAGGGTTCAGGCAAGACGACAAGTGCCGTGAAGTTAGCCCGTTACCTCAAAGGCTCACACAGCCCGTTAGTAGTAGCGTGTGATTTGCGCCGCCCGGCAGCAGTAGAACAGCTCCGTGTCTTGGCGGAAGCCTCAAAGGTAGCATTTTTCGGCCCGGAGACTGGCAACTCAGACGTGTTGAAGGTTGTGAAGGGAGCGGTGAAGTTCGCTGCCGCCCACATGAACGACGTGATAATCCTCGACACAGCGGGAAGACTGCACGTAGATGAAGACTTGATGCATGAGTTGAAGTCTATAGCCGAGATATTGCCGCCTCACGAGAAAATATTAGTTGTCGACTCCATGATGGGACAGGAAGCCGTGAATGTCGCGAAGAGTTTTCACGCTCTCCTGAGCCTAACGGGATTAATCCTCACGAAGTTAGACGGAGATTCACGAGGAGGAAGTGCCCTAGCAGTCAGGGCAGTAACAGGAGTCCCCGTGAAGTTTGCCGGAACAGGCGAGAACACTGACGCTCTCGAACCCTTCAGCCCTGAGCGAATGGCCGGACGCATAATGGGAATGGGAGACCTTCAGGGACTCGCCGAGAAGGTCAAGGCTGCTGGCCTTACAGAGCAAGCTGTTACAACGCCCGGGAAACTCGCCAAGCAATTCACGCTAGAGACCCTATTAACCCAGTTTGAGCAACTGGAGAAGCTTGGGCCACTAGAGAAAATTGCAGGAATGTTCCCTGAAAGGGCAAGAATACCCGGACTGGACAGGATAAAGAATTTCAAGGCCGATGACGTTGACGCTTCCGCATTGAAGCGCAATAAGGCGATAATCCAATCAATGACTCCGCAAGAGAGACGCAACCCCAAGATAATCAAAGGCTCAAGACGGCGGAGAATTGCACAGGGATCCGGAACATCAGTACAGATGGTGAATCAGCTGCTCTCTCAGTACGAACAGATGAAGAAAATGTTCAAGGCGTTTTCTTCAGGTACAGGAGGGGGCAGGAAGTTGAGGCAGTTATTCGGTCTCGGCAGGTAAGAGGAAAATATATGCAGGAGGTGCAGAGGCGAGAATGGCGGTAAAGATTCGTTTGTCGCGTCAAGGAAGGAAGAAGGCTCCTTTTTACAGGCTGGTGGTAGCGGACGAGCGTTCGCCCAGAGACGGGAAATTCATCGAGCTTATTGGTACATATAACCCGATGACAGACCCAGCCACAGTGAACATCAATGAGGAGCGTGCTCTCCATTGGCTGAAGAACGGTGCATTGCCTTCAGACACGGCGCGCGGGCTTTTGAAGAAGCAGGGAATCTGGGAGAAGTTCAAGTCAAAGGAAGCGTAAAAACGCCGACTTTAAGCGAGCAATAACAAGCAATAAAGACCAAACAGCACAACAAAACTTACATCGTAGACCGCGAATAAAACAGGAGGTGCCACTTATATGGTCAACTACAAAGAGCTTGTAGAGTTTATCGTCAAACGCCTCGTTACTCAGCCTGATGACGTAGAAGTAGAAGTTGAGACTAAAGAGGGAAAAGGCGTAATAAAAATCCTGATACGGGTTGCCCATGAGGACGTGGGGCGAGTAATCGGGAAGAGGGGAGCAACGATCAACGCTATCCGGCTGTTGGCCAAAGCGGCAGCAGTCAAGGCCGGGGAGAGGGTTGATGTTGACATCATCGAGGACTAATTATTAACGTTAGTATAATAACGGCATTCCCGGAGTTATTCGCGGAATTTCTACAGACAAGTATTCCGGGACGTGCTGTGAGCAGGGAAATAATCGGCGTTGAAACCGTAGACCTTCGGGATTTCGGAAGGGGAAATTACAGGCAGATAGACGATTACGCATTCGGTTCGGGCGGAATGGTGATAGCAGCTCCGCAGTTGAAGGAAGCACTTGAGGCCGTAACGTCAGAAATCGGAGCGAGGCCGTATGTAGTCTACCCATCGCCGCAAGGTGCATTGATAAGCCAGGAGATAGTCGAAAGCTTGTCGAAGCAGGAGAACGTCGCAATAATCTGCGGGCATTACGAGGGGATTGATGAACGCTTTGTCGAAAAATACGTAGACCTTGAAGTTAGCATAGGGGACTGCGTTTTGACGGGCGGGGAAATTCCAGCGATGCTTATAGTAGATGCGATGTCGAGGCTGGTACCCGGAGTTGTCGGGAAAGGTAAAGCGGTCATTGAGGACTCATTCTATCGAGGGATTCTCGACAATCCGAACTACACCCGTCCGGCCATGTGGGAGGGTCTCGGAGTTCCTGAAGTTCTGACGAGCGGGAACGAGAAGGAAATCTCAAGATGGCGGCGAAGGGAAGCAGTAAGGCGGACGTTGACACGAAGGCCAGACTTAGTCTCAAGGGCAACGGTGAGGGAATATGTTTCAGGAGTGAACGTTGCTGTTATTGTTGAAACTGGGACATTGAACCTTGCGGGAGTTTCTGAGACTTGCAGAGCTTACGATGCGGGAAGACCGTATATAGTCGCAAAAAGCCGGGAAGTCCGCGAAAGAATGAAGGAGCTTTACCCAGAGGCAAAAATCGTCGGAAGCGTCAGGAAGATTCTTGAACGACTCGACGAGGATGCGCTGACGGTGAAAGTTTCGGGGACATCGCGGAAGAATGCGTTACACAGTCTTGAAGCGAAGAGAATTTGCCTTGAACACGGCGGAGAGGTTTTATTTATTTTCGCGGAGAACGAGGAAAATTTAGAGGGCTTTGCGGGAATGACAGGGTATCTCTACGACAGAGAGAGTGAGATTCCGATGAGTATGAAAATCGGTATAGCGTTGGACAGATTTTTGGGAAAGCGTTAAACATTGGAGGGATATATAGTTGAACGCAGTAGACTTAGTGCAGAAGAAGTACTACAGGGCGGAGGCACTTCCGGATTTCAGGCCGGGCGACACTCTGAGGGTACACGTCAAAATAAAGGAAGGAACAAGGGAACGTATACAGGTCTTCGAGGGCATCGTTATTGCCAAGCAGCACGGAGGACTTGATGAGACGTTCACGGTGCGGAAAATATCGAACGGCGTCGGCGTTGAGAGAATTTTCCCGGTACATTGCCCGTCAATCGACCATGTGGAAGTACAGCGCAAGGGTAAAGTACGTCGCGCGAAGCTGTACTATCTGAGGAAGCTCAGCGGAAAGGCCGCAAGAATCAAGGAGCGCAGGAAGTTCACGGAAGCTCAGTAGCAATCAAAAGAAAGAATCCCCCTCTCCGGAAAACTGGGCGGGGGATATTTTATTGTTTTCTGCCACATAATTTGCATAGGGAGTGATCGTAGTGAAGCTCGTTTTTGCGTCAAATTATTTCAACCATCATCAAATATCATTGGCTAAGGCGTTTTCCAGAATCTACGGAGATGATTACGTTTTCATAGCGTTCACGGAGTTCAACGCCAAACGTCTTTCAATAGGATACAGAGACATGAAAGAAGACTTGTCCAGAATGATAGAGGCAGAGAAATTAGGCGGCCTTGTTGAGATGACGGGTGCATTGTCGACGAGTGAGGTTCGTTCTGAGATGGAGAGTGCCCAGATATTTATCTTCACGTCAGACAGGGGCGAGGGCTGGGGAGTTGTGCTTCAGGAAGCAATGAACGCCTGCTGCGCTGTTGTTGCCGGCGAAAAGATAGGCAGCGTACCATACATTATTGAGGACGGGCGTAACGGAGTGATTTTCAGGGACAGAGATGTTCAGGATTTGACAGTTAAGGTTTCGAGATTGTTGCGTGAACCCGAGAATATCGCGGCGTTAGGACGAGGAGCGTATGAGACCGTTTCGACTGAATGGAACGCTGACGAAGCAGCCGGAAGGTTTGTGAGACTCTCTGAAGCTCTTAACAAGGGTGAGTATTCTGGGAGTCTCTGGGAAGACGGGCCGGGAAGTATTGATACTATGCTACCTAATTCAGCGCTTTAAGTGGAAGGAATTTTTGAGTGTGTCTGTGCTTGACATTTTGCGTGGATATTGCGTATAATTTATAACGTTGCGAGAGAACGGTTGGCCAATTCGGCTGTGGGCACTCGCATACTAACGGGCTTAGGCTATAAGCTTAGGTCAAAACGGGCGAAAGTCAGCCGTCCGAC
>CALGGR010000283.1 GCA_937915755.1 uncultured Fretibacterium sp.
ACCAGTACGTTCAGAGATAGTAGCAGGAGTACCGTAAGAAATGCCCGAGATAGGAGCGAAATAATTGCCCCACTTGTGTCTAAGCTGTCTGTTCGTGTAAGAGCAAGAGAGTTCGACGTTTTTGAAGCACTCTTCAACTTTGCATATAACGTTGAGCTTTCTATCATTTGTCCATTCGGTATAGCTGTCAAGGAAACGCTCAAGCTGTGCAATTTCAGGAATGATACCATCGTGGCCGATATCGAAAGTAGTATCGAGAGTGATACAAGTATAACCATTGCCGAAGACAAAGCCTATACCGTCAGCATTAAAGTTAGCTCCGGCTTCAGTAGCTTCCTCAAAAGTTCTCCACTGTGAAACGTCATCAGGATTTATGAAGTTCCCGTCTTCAGGGTTGATAGCTTTGACTTCCTTACAGCCTGTGTTTTTCTCATTATTGCTAAGGCGATAAGGCATCCATCTTGGAATAGTCTTCAGCTCATCGAGGACACTTGAATGTTCAATGTTGTCGATTGTCTGCGCGAGTTTACTGTTTGTTGTGTTGTTTATCATAAGTGATTGCTCCTTTCAAGAAATAATAATTGAGAAGGCACTCTCCGAAGAGAATGCCTTACAATTAGCTCAAAATGTTACTGAGCGTTTATCATAGCTTCGATTGCCATCATGTTTTTCTTTATCTCAGACTTCGAGATTAGCTCGTACTTGCCGTAAGTATTATTTACCACATCGAACATGCTATAGCCGTTAAAAGTATCCAGAGAGTTATATGCTTGATTGTAGTAAAAGTACGCTTTTTTGTAGTCCTGAGTAATTCCATGACCGCCTGTAGCGTAAATCTCTCCTAGTAAAGGAAGGACGATAATTACCCCGTTCCACATTGCTTTCAATAGCCAGCTTTCAGCTTGGGCGTAATCTTTCCTTACAATGTTTCCTAGAAAGTATATTAGACCTAAGTTAGCTTGAGCTGGAGCGTAGTTCTTGTTGGCGGACTCTTTCCATAGCTTTAATGCTTTTGCTATGTTTTTCTGCACTCCTAAGCCGTTTGCATACAAACTAGCAAGGTTACACAGAGCTTCAGGTTCACCTTGTTTAGCCGCTTTAATCATCCATTTGGCCGCTTCGTAATAATCCTGTTTGACACAAGGATTACCTCTTGAGTAAGAGATCCCCAAGTTAGATTGAGCAGTAACGCATCCTCTTTTAGCAGCTTTCTTCATAATCCCATGAGCTTGCATATAGTTTCCATTTGCCTCACAAATTAGTGCAAGTCCAACTTCAGCTTCCAAGTTCCCATTTTGAGCTGCAAGACTGAACCATTTTTGTGAAAGCGTAAGATTTTTAGCAACTCTTCTGCCATCATAGTATTCCATGCCTAATGTATATTGAGCCTCTGTGTCTCCGTTATTGGCTCTTTTTGTGAGGTACTTGATGTAATTCTTTGTGTTACACATACTTTTTCCTCCTCAAAGTCTTTAACGTTTGTAAGACGGATAGGAATTTCAAGAGGGAAAAGAAGCCGGAAGGGTTCTCCGGCATTCATAGTCCCTGTTAGTTAAAAACTGCGAATGGGTTTGTTGCCACAATTCTTGCATCATCTTTTGTCTTCTGAATGGCGTTGAAGTAACACCCTATTCCTTTCTGTGATGGGCTATCACCACTACTATAGGCCTTGAAGGATACGTGAACTCTGCCCCAAACGCCGGAATATAGCTGCTTTCTGTCCGTGATGAAGTTTTTATCTCTATCGCAGACCTGTGGAACACTGAATATCCCATTGTTTGTGGCGTTGATAAACCAGCAGTTCCTGTAGACTGGGTTATTGGGTCTTTCTGCATCACCATCTCGAAGAGGTGAGCGAATGTCTTTCATCTCGGCGTTCTGTAGTGTCGATTTGCCGTTCTCGTAAGCCTGAGCTAGAGCGTTGTGAACCTTCCGAATTGTATCGGTGTCGTTCTTGCTGATGATCAGAGTTACAGAGTATTTCGGCCTCTCGTTCTCGCGGAACGCCCAAGGTTCGAAGACGTGCACGAAGTCTAACCGAGCTGGTAAAACAGCCTCAGCTTTCTTCTGGCTTGCTTTGTTGGTCTGTGGAAGCTGCTCCTGCACGTTGTTATTACGCGAAAATTCTGGAGGTGTGGGGATTTGATACAGAATATTGCGCGTAATGCTGTTCGTTTCAACGTTAGCCATTAACGAAAACCTCTTTCCTTGAAATTTTTGTACCTTTGAAGCCTTGTATTATTGAGCCTTAATCTTCCGTCCCTTATGGGCCGTATAAGTTTCTATTCTTCCCCGATACGCCTCTCGTTGAAGAACTTTCCGTAAAGCTCAAATGTTGTCAATTTACTTTTCGAGCGTTTGGCGTTCCTGCTCTTGTTGCTCTTGGTTCTTGGCGGTTCTTCTTGGTTCTTTCCGCCATTCCCCTGCAACGCCACCATAATACCCTATACATTCAAAATGCCCTACAGTACTATTCTTTATTCGTAAAATGATAAAATCAAATTAAAGTGCTATAATCCCTTTTATTGCAAGTATTTTATTAAAATAAATATAGGTGGAATTATGAGAAAGAAGTTGAAAGTCAGGAGAGTAAATGCGGTTCAATTATCAAAGGATATGCGTTTGAGCAGAGAAATTCACGAAGCCCTGAGAAAGATAGACAGAGATTACAAAGCATATTGTGATTTCGGACTTTATCCTGAGAATGAGGAGAGCATCAACGAAGAGAATTACTCAGACAAACGAGCAGAGCAAATCGAGAAGGCAAAGGAGCGACTTCTAAATTATTATCGAGAGAACTTGAGGCGGATTGTTAATACCCTGAAGATTGAAATATTATTTGAGCTGGCTAATATAGATGAGGAAGGCGGTAACTTCGATTTATTTGAGATGGGGTACTGGTATGACCTTGAAGGTGCATCACTAGAAGAAAGTATCGAGGAGTACCTCAAAAGGAGGTGTGAGGTTCAGCTTGAAGTCCTGCGTGAGAACAGCCAGGGATATTATGCTGAAATCTGTAGCTTCATAACAGACGCAATTCTTGAACGTGAGAGAGCCACTGAGATACTGAAAGAGAATATAGAGATAATAAGCCGACAGGTCAGCCCTAGTAAGTTTGTGTTCGGAATATCTGACGAAGAGAATTTTATATTTAGTGAACAGTGTTCACCCTCAGCGTTTGACATGATGGTTTACAATTCTATTATTGGTATCCTGTACGAGATTGAAAGTCAGGTTCATCAAGAGCTTGATAAAGATTTTGTTGCTCTTGATGTTCAGAATGTACCAATATCTGCTTTTGATAATATTTTACAGAAGATGACGATTTACATAACTCCGCAGAAAATATTCAACATGCTGGCAGGCCGAGAAGATAAAGAGCCGAGTGTGCAAGTCAGAGAAGCTATAACGTCAGCCCTTGAAAGGCTGAATGAAGTAACTGTGAACGTAAGTGATCCGCAGTTAAAGCAAATGCGTCATAGAGACAGCAATGGTAATCTTTATCTGTTGTCTGTAAGCTCTACGGAAGGAATGAGGATAAACCGCCGGAAGAGGAACTACGCGCTTTATCTTCAGGAAGTTCCCCCATTATATGACTTGGCCAAGAACACAAAAAAGCTACTCTGTGTAGATATTGCTTTGCTTGATGTTCCGCTTGAGAATGGTATTGATAACATTGCTCTTAAAGGCTATCTACTGCGTCAGATTGTTATTACCAAGAGTAAACGTACAAAGGAACTTGTTATCTCCTATAAGAAATTGTACCGTAGCATTGGCATAAAAGACAGTGGAAAGGGAATGTCGATAGAGGAGCAGAATAAAATCCATCTCTGCCAAATGGAAGTGCGCAAGAAAGTAAAAAAGTGCCTGGTGTTCTGGAAAGAGCAAGGACTAATCCGCCGAGCCGATACGAACTCAACGAAACGGGCAGTGATTTATGTATAGTTAGTTCCATTCATCTCTAAGCAGAAATTCAGGGATATTCATGTGTTTAATACCGTCTCTGCTCCTGCTTATCTCATCTAGTGAGACTACATATTTCGGATAATTATCAGGAATACCTCTGTATGCGTCGAACTCACGCTCGACTGTTCTATCATCAGCTAGAAGGTAGCAAACCTGCAGGTACAGCTTTTCTCCGTTCTTAGTGGCTACAAAGTCAATCTCTTTCTCTCCATTTCGACCTACTGTTACCTTGTAACCTCGTCTCAGAAGTTCAAGGCATACGATGTTCTCCAGCACTTGGTCTATATCATTCCTGCCCTGACCGTAGACAGCACTTCGCAGGCCGTGATCTGCTACATAGTATTTCTCATTGATAGTCAGAGTCTTCTTGCCCTGTAAGTCCTCTCTGTTAATCTTG
>CALGGR010000284.1 GCA_937915755.1 uncultured Fretibacterium sp.
AGCAACGGTTACGGACTTGTGAAACTTCTTCTAATTCCTGCTTAGAAGCTCCGCGATCCGTCATTTTGTTCATTACTGCGTTCCAGTCCTCTTGATATTTTGATATTTCTTCGGGTGTCCATGCACGATTGCGAGTTTCTTCAAGAGTTTTTGCCACTTCCGGCGTTCTTGTCCACTCATTATTTTTTAATCCGTTCCGATAAAAAATTTGTCCCTGCATGTCGGAAATGATAATTTCATCAGCAGATTTTTCACGTTCAATTTTTCGTACTTCTTCCGGCAGAGCTTCGTAAGATTTATCATGCTCCGAAATTTGCGGCCTCTCTGAATATCCCTGCGTGGCGATTTCATCTTCACGTTTCTGGTACAGAGATAAAATACTTTTGCGTTCGTGTGCCGATACCACATAAATACTGCTCGTGTAGCCATTTTCACGCAAACGTTTCAAGGTTTCACTTACTGTTCCGGCTTCACCCTGATAACTAAATTTAGCTGACCTTTCATTGCTGTCTGAATCAACGATTTTTTCCAGCCCTGTGCGTCCGCCGTTATCTGTCCTAAAACTAAACTGTCATTTTCCATTGCTGACTGCTCATATTTCGGGTGCTGTCGTCGGAGATTTTCTTCGTCTATCATCACAAAATTTTCATCAGGCAAATTTTCAGTGATTGATGTCATGAGGCCGTTGCTTACACTTCCCGGCTGTCCCAATAAAATTATTGCCTGCGGTTTCCTCGATGCTCGCCGACCTTCAACGTGTTGCGCTTTCAGTGCCTCGAATATTCGGCGGTGTTCCTCATGCGTTAAGCTAAAAACTTCATTATTGTCTGGCATATTTTTCCTCCTAAAATTATTTACGGCATCTTGTGCGTGTTTGTGCTTCCTGAATTGTGATTGTCGCCTTGTGGCCTTCATCATGCGGATACGAAAGTTTAAGATTTTCTCCGACTTCTGGCACTCGTTCTAACTTTTCAAGGCTGTGGACAAAAAGGCTGTGTTTTCCGCTCAACTGAACGCAGTAGCCTTGTTCCTTATCTACGTGCAGAATTTCCCCTTTGTATTGCTGGCCGTCCGTTCTCGGATTCAGATAAATCACTGGGGCTTCTACCAGCTTCATATCTCGAATCGTCTGCTCCGACAACGGTGATTTCGTTTCTGGAATGCCGAAATGAATTTTGTCGTTTTGTTCCGGCACTCCTCTAAAATTAACAGCTTCAGCAATTTCGGGATTTACTTTAACCTCAAACGGATTTTCACGTCTTGGCGGTTCTTCTGATGATGGCTCAAATTTATTTTCAGATTCAGACAAATCGGGGGCTGGTTGCGGCGGTTCTTGTACGGGTGATTGATTACGCTCCTGCATTGTCAGTTCTGTATTTAACTGGGCAAGTCGTGCCGATTTTTCCTTCAATTCTTCTGCATAAGGAAACTCTTTCTGTAATTCTTCCTCCGTCGCCTTAACCTGACTGTGATAATTGGCTAACTGCCCTTTCACATCTTCAAGCCTTTGAGGGATTCCGTTTATCGCATTTTCTATTCGCGTCAAATTTCCTGACGCGCTCGTTCCGAGTTCTACGTTATGTGTCGTCGCTCCCTGAAGGTTCAAATACACCTTTCCGAACGCCTGATCCGTGTAGAAACTCATCTTAAAGCCCCGATATTCTCCAATTGTCCCCTGATTGTTGCCAAACGTCTGAGCCGCCGCTAAAAGGGCTTCTCCGGCTTCCTGCTTTTGCGTTTTGCCGTCTCCGTCCAAGCCGAACTTATGACCCATTACCGTCATTTGAAAATCTGCGCCCTTCGTTCTCTCAGAAGTCGCTACGTCCTGCTCTAAAAGTTCGATTTTATGTTCCGTCGCTGATATTGACGCTGGCAACGATTTTCGGAGTTTGTCCTGCAACGCATAACGCTGGTCTTTGAAACTCACTTCAAGCACTTTCAATTTATTTACGTCTATATCAAGTTCCATTTTCTCCTTGATTCGGCTGTCTCCGATACAAAGGGCTTTGACTTCTGCGTAACTCAATACGGATTCATCAACGTCCTCACAGCTCCGCAACGGTGTCCGGCTCGTCATTACCTGACTGATGAATTTTTGCTTATTTTCAACGGTTTGATAAAGATATGCGTCGAATGTGCTTTCTGTTACGTAACGATAAATATTTACTTCGGGATTCTGGTTGCCTTGTCGGA
>CALGGR010000285.1 GCA_937915755.1 uncultured Fretibacterium sp.
ACCATAGGAGCGAAATTCACTTACTGTAGGGGCGAAATTCACTTACTGTAGGGGCGAAATTCACTTACTATAGGAGCGAGATTCGCTTACTAAAAGAGACATAAAAAAGCGACTAAAAATCAGCATTTCCAACTATCCACAAAACTAGTAAAAGAACCTTCAAGCTATACAGGCTTGTCAAGCTGTATAGCGTGACAGTTCCTGCACAAGCTTACAGCTTGCACAAAAACTATCACTCATCGTATGATAAAAAAAATCCACAGAAGACAGAAGCCCCCCCTACTGTGGAAATAAACTGAAAGAAAAGAGCCGAAAACCAATGAAACTACCAAAAGAACTAGAAGAACTCAAAGACCTGAAACAATGGGTCTGTTACAAGAACGTCTGGGATGAAAAGAAACAAAAGAACAAAAAAATCCCCAAAGACGCGAACACAGGTCGAGGAGCCAAAGCCAATGATCCCCAAACCTGGTCACCCTACACTGTGGCCATAGAAGAAAAAGAACATCTTAACCTTGATGGAGTCGGTTTCGAGTTTGCCTCCGGCTATCTCGGAATCGACCTTGATAACGTCATCGACGAACAAGGCCACCTATTACCTGTGGCTTCCGAGATTGTGGAGCTTATGGACAGCTACACGGAATACAGCCCCAGCGGAAAAGGCCTCCATATCCTGTGTAAGACTTCTCTTGGGAAGATAGGCCGCCGGAACGACGAGATCGGCCTTGAGATGTACAATCATGGGCGCTTTTTCACGATAACAGGGAAACCTTATGGAGAGCCCAAGGCGATTCAGGAACGGACAGAACAGGTAAAGGAGATCTACAAGAGGTATCTGCATAAGCCTCAGAAGGAAGACGAGGTTAAGCCAGTGCAGAAAGGGCAGCTCCCCCCTTCAACTGTGGAATCGTCCTTTGAGAATTTGTCGGACAGCGACTTATGGCAGAGGATGTTCGACAGTCCGAAGGGAAGCACGATTCGGGCGTTGTACAGCGGCGACACGTCAGGTTATTCGGACGATCATAGCCGGGCGGATCAAGCACTGGTGAATCACCTGGCGTACTGGACGAACTGCGATGTTGAGCGGATAGACCGGATGTTCCGTCAAAGCGGGCTGCATCGTGGGAAATGGGACGAAAAACGAGGCCAGCTCACCTATGGCGAGAGGACGATAGCCGTAGCGGTAAAGAGCGTGGTTCCCTTCTCTTCTGTGAGGTCGTATTCCTTGTGGTTTGGAACGGACAAGAAGAAGGCTCCTGCGGTATCGTTGGTAAAAGACGGGGCTAAAGGTTCCGAAAGCGTGACAGAGTACATTCACGACGTTCTGGCTCGTGACCTTGAGAGGTTCCAGAGCTTCAAGGACCGTAAGACGGGTTTCAGCAACATAGACGAGGTAATCGGCTGTCTGTATCCCGGCCTGTATGTTCTGGGGGCAATCAGCTCGCTGGGGAAGACGACGTTTGTGCATCAGCTTGGGGACCAGTTGGCGCGGGGCGGGGATCACGTGCTGTTTTTCAGCCTGGAGCAGAGCCGTTTTGAGATGGTGACGAAGGGAATGAGCCGCCTGACAGCTCAGGAGAACTTAAAGACGGCGGTGAGCGCAATAGATATTCGTCAGGGAGTGATGACGGATGCGGTACAAAGAGCAGCGGAGACCTACGCTGGATTCGCGGAGCATGAGACCATCATCGAGTGCGATTTCAACACGACGATAGAGACGATAACGGGCACGGTGGAGGAATATATCAAGCAGACGAAGGTTGTTCCCGTCGTCATTGTGGACTACCTCCAGATAATCCAGCCAATGGAGAAGGGAAGCACGAAGGATGCCGTGGATGGTCATGTGAAAGCGCTGAAGAAGCTGCAGACGAACCATGACCTTGTGCTAATTGTGATAAGCAGTCTGAACCGCCAGAACTACCTGACGCCAATAGACTTTGAGAGCTTCAAGGAGAGCGGAGGAATCGAGTACACGGCAGACGTAATCTGGGGTCTGCAGCTCCAGGTGATGAACGAGGAGATGTTTAACCATCGGGAGAACGTGAAGGAGAAACGGGATAAGGTGAAGAGTGCGAAACGGGCGGAGCCTCGTAAGATCGAGCTGGTATGCCTGAAGAACCGCTATGGGGTTAGCTCCTATACCTGTGGATTTGATTACTACGCGAGCTATGATTACTTTAAGCCGGATGAGAAGTTCAAGGAGGAGATAGGAGAGGGACAGTTGGCGTTTCGTGTCAGGCGGATATAGGGCTTTGAGCCGTCAAGGGCTGAGTTTGAGTCGTAAAGTCGCGATGTCTTTTGCTGGGACGCCAATCCGCAGGAGATAGCGTTCAGCGGCGGCAGCGAGGTTAATGCCGTTGATGTTTTTGACGCTGAAAGCCAGGGCAAGGAAAGCGAGTATCTCGTTGTTGGCAACAAAGTCATAGTCCTTTGAGTGGGGCTGTATGCCGAAGTAGTTGGTGAACGAGGCGAGGTAATCATCGGTGACTTCTTCTGCGGAGGCGTCCATGAGACATTCGAGGATGGCGCAGACGAAGCCGGCCCTGTCCTTTCCCATGTCGCAGTGGACAAGGAAGGGCGGCTGGCTGTGAGCCATGAGGCTGATGCCCTTTGCCAGCTTCCGACGGAACTCTTCGGACTGGTATTTCCAGTTGAGGTTGAACAAGAGAATCCGCTGAGAGCTGTAATAGCTGTACTTGAATCCTTTGTAACCTTTGAGTTTTTTCTCTGTGTCGGAGAGGTTGACGAAGGTCTTTATCCCAGCGGTTCTGGCAGCGTTGTCAGCGATGAGATTTCTATTGCCCCACGGATTGACCGGGGAGGATGAGCGGTAGAGTTTGCCTTTGCCCATGCCGGAGGTATTAACAGCGCGGAAGTTGGCAAACTCCAGATCGGACAGGCGCGGATAAGCCGCCCTGTTGTTGCTGCGTCTCTTTGCCAGGTTGCGGTAGAAGTTCTGTTTTTGAGATGTTTTGCCTTTTTCTCTTTTTGTGGTTTTAGAAGGGACGCGGCTTTTGCTCTCTCCCATGATGGGCGAGAGCAGGCAGGACAGGGCAAGGAACAGGGCGATAACGGCAATGCTTATCTGCTTCATGTCGCGGTCCTCGCAGCTATGCTGACCCTGTGTCTCATGGTAGAGATAACGTCGTAGAGGTGTTCCTCCCACTCGGTCTGAGTTTTCCCTACGAACAGGTTGACGGAGTATCTGCGCTGTAGGTTCCAGACAGCTTTTTTCCAGCGACGTGATAAGAATTTCTCGCGTGCGCCGTTGAGGTCGGAGAAGGTGAGCTGTCGCGAGTAGGTCTCGTTGAGATTTTGCAGGCTTATCCCTATGAGCCGGATGGGGCCGCGCAGAAGGTCTTTAAGCTGACTGACGGCGGCCATGTAAATCTCGTAGGCCCTGAATGTTATCTCCCGCCCTATGGACTTGGCTTCGGCCTCGTCGGAGCTGGTGACGGGGCGCTCGTCGACGCCGAGGGACAGATCGGCGATATACTTTCCCATCTTGCCGAACATGGATATAACCCGCTGTCGGTTGTTCTGAACATCGCGGACTGTCAGGATTCTGGCCTCTTTAAGTTTCTCGGCGGTCTTTGCGCCAACGCCGTAGAGGACTTTGACATCACGGTCGAGGATGAGATTGACGAAGGCTTCCGGGGTAGGGATCTCAAAGAAACCGTCTGGCTTTTTCTCCTCGCTGGCCGTCTTCGCGGAGGTCATGGAGTAGCCGACGCCAACGGAGCAGGTCAGGCCGAGTTCCGCTTTTGTCCGCTCCTTGATTTTCCAGGCTATGGCCCGCGCTCCACAGAATTTGTCCGCCGTGCGCGTAACGTCAAGATAACCTTCATCGAGGGAGATAAACTCCACGACATCGGCGTAGGAATGCCAAATTTCGTGGAGCTGGGTGGAGACGCGCTGGTATTTTTGCCTGTCGGGGTGCATATATACCCCCTGTGGGCACAGGCGGTAGGCGTCCTTGATGTTCATGGCGGAATGGACGCCGAACTTCCGTGCCTCGTAGCTGCAAGTGGCCACGACGCCCCGCTCCTGCGGCAAAGCTCCGATAATGAGAGGCTTGCCAGCAAGAGCGGGATTGTCGCGGGCTTCTACTGAGGCGTAAAAGGCGTCCATGTCAACATGGATTATCAGCCTGCCCATAATTCCGACGGATTAAATTTCCTTCTGTTCCCTCTCGATGCTATTTCCAGAGCCCCTTTTCCGCCTCCCTTGCCTCGCGTTGGAACTTGACGAACATCTCGGAGTAACGCACGTTAGGCTGGATGGTCATGGTCTGAGCGTAGCCCTCCAGCAGAAGGCGGGCGTTGAACATCTTTGCGCGGACTTCCTTCTCGCTGTCAGGGTTCTTCGGTTCCTTCAGCCAGATATAGCCAAGGAGCCTGTCATACCTGTCCCGTACCCCCATGTCCATCTGAATCCACACCGTCTTGTCCTTAAGCTCCTTCTTTGTGAATTCGCTGGCTTCCTTGCCGTAATATTGAACGGGGCGGTTAGGATCGACGGTCTCAGGGGTATTGACACCGATGAATCGGATACGCTCGTCTTTGTAGGGTGTGCCGTCATCAGTCAGGAAAACGATGATCGCGGTGTCGCCGTCCACGACGCGCTTGATCTTCGCCTTGTAGATGGCGTTTTCCTTTACGGGGTACGAGGTCAGGACGATCTCCGTCCCGGCTTTAGGCCCCTTGTGGTAGTGATACTTTCCTGTCTTGCTGTCATAATGACCGCCGTTCTCGTCGAGTTTGCCGGGATGGGCGTTGGAGACAGTGACCAGCGACAGAATGAGAAGAACAGCGATGAGCGCACGCTTCAGCTTGTACATGAGTATCATCCTTACTTTACAGTGTCCCCAACTCTTCAAAAGAAAGACTGGTAAATTTATGGATGTCTGCGTCAGGCATCCCGGCGCTGCGCATTCTTCTAGCCGTCTCAAAGTTAGCTTCGCGACGACCCTCGTTGCGGCCTCGCTCCTCACCGATAGCTACGCCCTCATCTCTAAAGAACTTCTCGATAAACGTCATAGCAGCCATACTGTTCTCCCCTTTCATGGCTTTAATATCGGCGACATACTGCTGCTGTAGTCCCTTATCTTCCAGGTTGATTATCCGGGCGATGAGGATAAGCAGGTCACGCCGGTCCTTTTCGTCCCATCCCTTGTCAGCAAGAAGCCGGGTAAGTTCCCGGAGGTACTTGAACTTCTGCTGTTCCTTGTCCTCGCCTTTAAAGAGCGCCTCTTTCTTCGCCGCGTAGATGATCAGGTCGAAGGGGTTGTCGCTTTCCAGCAGCGCCTTGTCGTCCTGGGCCTCTATCTCGAAACAATTATAACGATAGAAAAGCTGTGTGCCATATTGTTCCGTATTGTAGCTGCCGACAGTCTCCTTCTTCGGACGCGGCGCGGTGAGGATGGCGAGAGCGACCGGCATCTGATGATGATGGCTAAAGATGAGGCAGCCATACAGCGCCATTCGGTAGGAGATGTTGTCGCCGCCATCACCCTGAACCTCAATGTGAAGCAAAATCCATTTGACGCCGCCATTCTTCAGCGAAAGCTGTACCAGCACATCGACGAATCGGGGCGCGTTGTGTTCATCGGCAGCGGGCCTCTGGAGGGTATCTCGAAGCTCCTGACTGAGAAATTTAGGCTCTTTCGTCCAGTCCACGTCCTCGTAGAGTTCAGGGAGCATACGCTGAACGAGCTGGGGGAGGAACCGGGCTATAGCGTCCTTCCAGAACCCGTCGCGGTCTGCCCTTTCCTGGACTTCGATTTTTTCTTCCGGATTCATTGTGCCGCGATCTCCTATGCAGATTTCCTGGCCTGCCCTGACTTTTTCGCAGACGCTTTACCTGTGTCTGCTTTTGCGGCTGTCTTTGTGGAGGATTTCTCCGTCTTTTTCACGTTCGCCTTGTGTTCTGTTTTCTCCGCCTTTGCCTTTGTCCCTTTGGCGGAGGTCTTAACGGTTTTCCTGGACTGTTTTTTCTCGTCGGAGTTTGATACTGACGCGGCTTTCGTCTTCGTGGAGGCTTTAGCCCTGGACGCTTTTTGTGTCTTCCTGGCGGGCTTTACTGCTTCCTTATCGTCCTTTCCGGCAGGCGCTGGAGCCGCGTTGCCTTCCAGGGAGAGCAACTCAACGAGTGAAACGCCAAGCATCTCCGCCATGTTGACGAGCTGATTCAGCGTTGGATTGAAACTTGTTTTTTCGTTCAGCCAGCGAGAAAGAGTGGGGCCGCTGACGCTGATACGTTTCGCGATGGCGGACTGATTGACGTTGTTCTGCTTCCCGTAGGACTTCAACCGCTGGAAAATGGGCTTCGCGTCAAACATAAGATACGCTCCAATCTTGGATAAGATAATGAAATTATAATAAAATCAGGATAAATCCGTCAATAACAATCAGCCCATTTCCTGGCGCTTGTGGTACAATCTCGCAGGTTGTGAGTTTTTGAAGTTGGAGGGATTTGTGATGACGAAGACGGAATTTGCCGCCGCAGTTGCGGAGAAAGCGGGACTGAACAAGAAAGACGCTGCCGGAGCGGTTGACGCCGTGCTTGAGCTTATCGGCGACACGCTGGCGAAGGGGGACAAGGTGACGTTTGTCGGGTTTGGCACGTTTGAGGTCAGAGAGCGGGCAGAGCGTGAAGCGCGTAATCCTCAAGACCCGACAAAGACGGTTCATGTTCCGGCGAAGAAGGTTCCCGCGTTCAAGGCGGGGAAGGAACTCAAGGCAAAGGTCGGGCAGACCAAAAATTAGCAACAATAAAAGCCGGACAGCACGATTACTGTCCGGCTGGATTCTTAACCATCTACGGCTTATTTTTTCAGGTATTTGTCAAAGAAGTCGACAATAATCTTCATTACTGGTTCTTGAACCCAGTAAGGGCCACCATGTGCCGCTCCTTCTACGATATAACGCTCCGACTCTATTCCCTTTGCCCGCAGAGCCTGAAAGAGCAAGTCCGTCTGGCTGGGTGAGACAAGCGTATCGGCTGTGCCGTGCATCAGTAACATGGGGGCAGATTTCTCGTTGATGTAGTTGATGGGATTGGCCTTTGCTGCTTCTTCTGGATGCGCGTTGATACCGCCGTCTTTGCCACCAAACGTCGGCGTACCCAGCACCCAAAGAGCTTCAGTTGCTCCTGCGGAACGATGTCCCCGCTGCACTTCCTCTGAGAAATCCGCTCCAATGACCGTTAAATCCGACAGGCCGAAAATGTCCGCCGCGCAAAGGACGGAACTGGACTGGTCAAGATACTCGCCTTTGTCGAACTCTGTGCTTCCGCTGGTTACACCCGTAAAAGCGGAGAGATAGCCTCCCGCGCTGTTCCCGAGAACCCCTACGCGCTTGGTGTCGATGTTAAATCGCTCCGCATGGGCTCTCAGCCAGCGTATGGCGGACTTTACATCCTCAAGAGGCTGAGGGAAACGGCCGTTAGGGGCGAAACGATACTCAATGCTGGCGACAACGTAGCCATTCTCGGCCAGTTTCATACGCTGCTGAATCCAGTTGGTGCGCGGAGCCATGATAAAACCGCCGCCGGTTACGAAGACGATGAGAGGGAGTGGCTTATCGCTCTTAGGCTGGAGCACGTCCATTGCTAGGGCGTAGGTGGAAACGCCACGGCCTGCTCCCTGCGCAAACACGATACCCTCCGCCATTGTGATCTCGCCGTTCACAAGTTCCACATTAAGAGTTTTGCTCTCCGCTTTCTCTGTCGCGCAGACGGGCAGAGCGAACAGCACTAATAATGCGGAGGACAGCAGTAACCCCTTTAAATATGTTTTCAAGGCTGCCCCCTCCTTAGAGTATATCTTGCCATAATCATATCACGGTTATGACGAAAAAGAGAAGCGATTAAACGGATTCAGGACGTTTTTTAGGCGCAAGACAACGTTATGGTTCGTCTCTTTGCACTTGAGGGCGTTTGTGTGCCGTTCTCGTTGCTCTACGAGGAAATCCGTGAAGCAGAGCGATTTCACATTTCTTTCATGTTTTTCTGGTATCCTTTCAATGGAGTTATATTTCCTGATGAAAGGATGGTGAGAAGATGAAGAAGTTTGCTATTGCGCTCTTGTCCATAGTTTTTATCGCCGTTGGAGTAAGCGTTGCCTGTGCCGCAGTTCAGGCAAAGGATGTCCTTATTACCTATGTGGGGAATGAGGCATTTACGAAGTTGAGCGCCGGAGAGCGGCAGGCTTGTGTCGAGTGGCTTGCGGAGGGCGGAGTGATGGGGCCTGAGTGCAAGAAAGCGGTCATGAAGCTTATCGCTCTCGCTCCCGGCGCGGTGACCGTTGAGCAGCGTCAGGCGTTGGCTCTGGCGGCATCGGATTCCGTTTCTTCAACACCTGTGAGCAACGCGGATACGCCTGTGATCGTGGAGAAGAAAGACGACACGGGGGCTGTTATTGTAGGCGGCCTTTTTGGGATATTGGCAGGTCTTGTTATCGCTAACAATGTCGGTCATCACCGTCATTACGCCCCAGCACCTCCTCATCCGAGGCCGCCGGAGTTCAGGCGCGGCCCTCATGTGCCTTTTGGAGGACTGGGAGGGAAGCCGAAACTGCCGCCTCGACGTACTCCTGTGAATGTGCCTAAACGTCCGCCTAAAGGAGGCAGACCGCCGCGTAGGTAAAAGCATTAAAACGCCGCCGGACAACTCCGCAGGGGGGGCCATTCGGCGGTATGGGCGTTCTAAAAATTGACGGATCTGACGAACTCCGGCGCGTCATCGGAGACGGGCTGTAACGCGGTCTCGCTTTCGGGCTTGTTATTCTCGTCCTTCGGCGTCTGCTTTCGTTCTTGCAACGTGAGTTCGGCGTTGAGTTGGGCGAGACGTGCGGCCTTTTCCCGGAGTTCATCCGCTCTTGGGAACTCGCGTCTCAGCTCCTCCTCGGCGGCAGCGACCTGGGTGTGAAGGTCTGCCAACCTGCGTTTTGCCATTGCGAGCCTGTCGGGTATGGCGTCAATCGCGTTGTCTATTCGCGTTATGTTACCCGTCGCGCTGTCGCTCAGTTCGACGTTGTGAACCGCTGCGCCGGTGAGCTTCAGATCAACTTTCATAGTAAGCGGGTCAAAGCTGAAGC
>CALGGR010000286.1 GCA_937915755.1 uncultured Fretibacterium sp.
GGATGAGAGGCATAGTTTCAGCCGGAGCGCAGTCATGAGCGCGCATAGCGTCGAGCACCTGAGCTTCAATGTCGTAAGTGTTGATCTGTCCCATAAAAACCTCCTGAATATTTTTGTTGGAGGCGTTCTCTAAGGTCTTTCTGTGGTAGAATGTAGGCACGAAGAAAGACCTAGAGGCCAAGCCTCACTTTGAGCCCCGACGAATCCGGCAACTTTGCGAGATGACGGATGGCGGGGAATTTTTATGCTCTTGAGCTAATCTTCGTTGTTCTGCTTGCCCGAGAATTTAGCCAAGATCACAGACGCAAGAGCCTTCAACAAGGACTTCAAGCCTTCAGCGATGGACGGCAGAGTGAAGAATGCGACGACAAAGGCGATGAGCCAATAATTCCAGTGAATGAGGTCATCAATGCGAGTGTTCTGGACTCTGATATCAGACTGCATGATGGAGATTTCGGCATGAACTTTGTCGAACTCTTTGCGAGCGTCTTCCTTGAAGGCTATGAACTCATTGATGATTTGCTCTCTGAACTCGGCGTTGTCCTTCTGAATCTGGGCGGCGAGAGCCTTCATCTCGGCGATCTGCTCACGGTTAGTGGCGATGAGCTCCCGAAGCTGTAATGCTATGGAGTGTCCCTCCAGAGTGTTATCGTTACTGGTCATGAGAGAGCTACCTTCCTTTTGTTGAGCCTACCTTGAGTGCTTACACCTAGTGCTTCCTTAGTAGCCTTCACGGCCTCGCGTAACGTGTCGAAAGGTACTTTGTACAAGGAAGCCATATCTTCAGCAATGCCCATAGGTATATCGGTTGCGCCTGTTTCATAGCGCACCACAGTAGACAGGGACAGATCGAGTATAGACGCGATTGTTTCCCTAGAATATCCTGCTTCAGCCCTTAAGTTCCCTAAGGGGCTTCTGTCGCTTTTAGTCCATCGTGGCATATCAAGAACTCCTTTCATGTGTAATCAATGAGACCTGTTGACGTAATAATAACATTTCAATGATGCAAATTCAAAAAAGAATTATTAAGTGTTTTGACGTATATACGACATTTCAAAAAAGAGTATAATTTATTCCGTCAAGCGCAAGGGACACAGAGCGCAAGGCAAAACCCCAAAGGAGGACACAGACAATGACACAGGTAAGGACAGGATTAACGGAGAAGTACGAAGCGATAGTAGCTGCTGACAGCGAAGTAGCCATGAGGGAACTGGCCTCGAAGCTGACAGTGAAGGAACTGCGTGGTATCTGGGAGAAATACACGCCGTACGCGGAGGTTCAGCGTACAACAGGACTGTCGAAGGTGAGGAAGGCAGACTGGGTAGACACAGTAGTGAGCC
>CALGGR010000287.1 GCA_937915755.1 uncultured Fretibacterium sp.
TAAAACAGATATTATTCAAGTACTGATAAAATTAAGTGTAGATGTCAATGCAAGAGACAATGAAGGCAATACCGCGCTTATATCTTTGGTAAAAAACTATAAACGGTCACGAAATCATTTGATCACAGGTATCATAGATGAAATAGGCTGCCTGTTGAAAGCTGGTGCAGATGTAAACGCTCAAAATAACGACGGAATAACTGCCCTTATGTATGCAACAAGTGCAGATATTCAGTATGCAATATTAGGACTGCTTGCTGAAGGTGCACATCCTAACATAAGAGCTAAAGACGGAACAGTTGCAAAGATCGAACACCAAAAACTTTTTGAAGCGTTAGAAAATATAATGTACAGTCCTCTTATGGTAAATTTAGGTTCCAGCATTAACTATGCAAGAGTAACAAGAGAACTTATACAAGCAGGAATTGATATTGACGCAAGAGATGAGAAAGGCTGGCCAATATTATTTAAATCAGTAGCAAATGGCAATACCCAAGCGGTAAAAGGCTTAATAGAAGGGGGTGCTAATGTCAACGTAACAGGAGGCAAAGCAAATATTACCCCAATTATGCAGGCTGTTGCAGATAATAATACTGAAATAATAAAAATTCTCGCTGAAAAAGGCGCAAATATTGAAGTAAGGGACAACGATGGAGAAACTCCGCTTTTTATGGCTATAAGTGATAGCAAAATTGAAACTGTTAACGCTCTTATCGAAAGCGGTGTAAATGTCAATACCAGAAATAACAATGGCATTACAGCATTGATGGCGGCTTGCATCTCAGATAGAGTGGACATTGTCAAAGAGTTAATTCACGCCGGGGCAAACATTAACGCTAAAGACGACAAATTAGGGGCTACAGCTTTAATTATAACTGCTGTTTTAGGAAGTAATCCCGAAATTATCAGAACGCTTTTGGACGCAGGAGCAGATCCGAACTTAACCAGCAACGAAGGCGGCAGAGCAATAGATTACATTAGAGCTAATGAAAAACTTAATCGTACTGAGGCTGTTAATATGCTCATCAAAGCAATGAACTCATCATCAGCTAATATTGATGTATTCAAACTGGCAGGAAGCGGTACTCTTCAAGAACTTCAAGATGCCGTTGCAAAAGGTGCTAAATTCAACGTTATGAGAAATATTGAAAATGGTGATGATACAGAACTTTTCTTTATTGGTGAAACTCCTCTGCATATCGCCGCCGCATTTAATCAGAATCCGGGCGTTATAAAATTTCTCGTTTCACAAGGACTTGATGTGAACGCTGCTGCTGACAACGGTGGCACAGGAGGTTCTCCCGAAGGTAATCCATTATCGTGCGCTGTAAGGTATAAAAATATCAACGCTGTAAGAGAACTTTTAGCGGCAGGAGCAGACCCTAACAGTTATAGCTGTGATGGGTATGAGTCATCAGGCAATCCGATTGCAATAATTGCTCTGGATTATGATGATAACCCTATTGCTCAAACTATGCTGAAAACTCTTATTGAAGCTGGCAGCAATGTAAATGGTGGAGATGATCATTATGTTCCGGCAGAGTACAAGAACTCTTATTTGCTTCCTAGAGATCAATGGTCTTCTTTAGATTTCAGGAAAAATGAGAATGAAAATGTAAGTTCAGCTGAGTTGAGTTATTTCTATAGTTCATCAACGCCGCTGATTTTTGCTGTCCTCTCAAATAAACCTAACATAGCTAATACACTTCTTGACTTCAATGCTAATCCTAATATTTACAACGCTGAAGGTAAACTTGCGCTGGATTACGCCAATGAATTGCCAGATTACTCACTCATAAAAAGCTCCCCAGTATTTGAGAGATTAAAGAAGGCAACAACTGCAAAAACAGCCGTCGATATAAGCGCAGAATATGCCGATATGCTTTTTGCTCAAGGAAAAATACCCATGTACGTTAGGGATAAAGGAATATTTGTCTACAATCCTAACATGAAAATGGTTCGTATTACAGGAAAAAACGTGCGGCTACGTTCTCAGCCTAATGTTAATGCAAACGTCATAGATATAAGTGTTTATGGAGAGTGGGGGTCTATCAAATATCTTGGCGAATGGACTCACCCAAAAGGCGACAAATGGATCGTAGGAATTTATGACGATTGGAATTATCATCCCGAACCTACTCCGGAATGGGAGAAAAAAGTTATATGGGTTTCCGCCAAATATGCCAGGCCTATAACTATGGAAGAATATCGCGACTGGCAGAGTACTATAGAGCGTGCTGACTAAAAATGTATTCACGAAAAGGAGAAGAAGTAATGAGTAAAAAATTTTTCGTAGTGGTTCTGTCGTTGTTCGTATTTATCTCTACGGCTGCTCAGTCTTGGGCTTTGAGTGATTATGAATATCTCACCATGAAGAATAATTATCCGCCATACGCTAGAGCAGAGAAAAGATTGACGCGGATATGGAATGAATTGAAACAATCAATGTCGACGAGTGATTTTCAGGAACTGAGGAAAAGCCAGCTTGCTTGGATTAGAGGTGGCCGTGATGAAGATGCTGAAATTTATATGGAGAGGGATTATTCACGTGCAGAGGCTTACACTATGGCAACTGAAGCACGAGCTGAATATCTGAATGACATTCTGAAGACTTACTATATGGAATAAATCATATAGCAGCAAAGATGTAATTATAGAATGTGCTGATTAGAACTAGGGAGGAAAAGTATTTATGAATATCCTTGCTTTTATTATTTCATTGATAGCAGGTCTCATTTCCTTTTTACAGGGAGGTTGTTCCACTGTAATTGGGGCAATCGGTTCAGGCATAGGCGAACAAGTTGGAGGGTATGAAGGATTAAAGATTGCCAGAGAAGGAGCTTTAATAGGGGGCGCAGGTTTTCTCGTCGTTTTAGCGGCATTGATAGCTATCATAGGCGGCTGCTTAGCTTTACCACGTCAAAAGGCTTCTTGCTGGTTATTGTCTATAAGTTCAGGTATGTGTCTTATAGCTTTTGTTGCTTCCGGGGGAACGTATAACGATATTGGTATTTGGGCAATTGCATATGCTGTTGCTGCATTGTGCGCGTATATAGGATGTAAAAAAAATAATCCTTCTGAACAAAAAATATCAAGTGTCAGTTATACTCCTGTAGATTTAGGAAATTCCAGTACAGTAAATCAATCTTCCCCCAAACCTATAGATATAGATACTTATGGGAGCAACATAACTACTTCTACACCCCAAAAATTACCCCAAAAATTTGCAGCAGAAAAAAAAGAAAAGTACGAACCCGTTATAGGTCTCGAAACTGACGCACTGATTAAACGAGCATTTCTATTCCTTGATGATGGTCAATTCTATGACGCGGGCAGATACCTTAATCAGGCACTAAACCAAGACGCAGAGGACGCACGTATTCATATCGGACTGCTTATGCTTGCTCATAAATCTCATAATATTGAAGAGCTTATTGAATGTCTTGATACTCCGATTGAAGATGAAAAACTATTTCAGAGAGCTTTACGTTTCTCGGATAAGGAATATAAATCACAGCTTGAGTTTTATGCTCGTTCCAGCAAAGAGAAACTTGAACATAAGCGTCTTGCAGAAGAAGCTGAGAAGGAAAGGCAATATCAGGAAATTCTGACGCTCAAGAGTACGGCCTCAAGTGAGATAGAACTTTCGGAACTCAAGAAACGCATTGACCTTCTCAGGCCATATAAAGACACGGATAAACTTTTCGACGATGTCAGCGAGACACTTCAAGAAGTAGAAAACGAAAGACGCTATCAGGAAATTCTGGCACTCAAGGGTAACGCTACCAGTTTAAGTGATTTGCAGCAACTATTACAGCTTGTCTTCAGTCTACAGCCATACAAAGACACTGAGCAGATTTACAACGAAGTCAATAAGACATTAAAACTAGAAAATAAGTACCAAGATGCTAGGCTGGAACTTCAAAATGCTAATACAATTTCTGCTCTACAGAATGTCATTTCTATCCTTGAGGAACTTAATGAATATAAAGATTCGGAAAAGCTGCTTGAGGAAGCACAATCCAAACTCGATGCTATCGAAGAATCCGAACGAAGACGCAAGAAGATGATTGTAGCATTATGTGTTCTAGCAGCTATTGGTGCAGGGTCATTCTTCGGCTGGAGATGGTATAAGGATAAACAGGCTGCAACCGCAAGGCAGAACGCGATTATTGCATTCTTTGAGGGACGCTATGATGAGGCTGACAAAGCAATAACAGATATTACAGCTTCAGATGATGAATATGTAACTCATGCCGCACTATTGTATATTAAAGCACTCATTAAGGATAAAAATTCTGATTCTGTAGTCATATCACCAAATATCACAGAAAATGATAGTAAGT
This sequence comes from uncultured Fretibacterium sp., assembly GCA_937915755.1. Taxonomy (GTDB): domain Bacteria; phylum Synergistota; class Synergistia; order Synergistales; family Aminobacteriaceae; genus JAFUXM01. Next base: position 4,347 of record CALGGR010000287.1, read on the forward strand.
TTTATTCGTCCTTTAATGAAGCTAATAACCTTGCTGAAAATTATATTAATACACTAGACGCAAATATCTTTCTCGGTGATACTTATATGTACGGATGGGGACATGATAAGGATCTCAATAAGGCACTCAAACATTTTAACCTTTCTGCAGAAAGCGGCGATATTTATTCTCATTTCGCAATCGCTAGTATCTATAAGGCTATTGGCAGTAATCAGGAGGCCTTGAAATGGTATCAGAAACTTGCCGATGCCGGGAACTCAGTAGCACAAAAAGAAATACGTACCTTAAATGAGGAAATGAAAAAGCCTAAACCGTCAGCAATACCTCAAACTACAAGTTCTCAATATGCTACTAGCACTCAAATAGAAAGATGGTACGAGTTAGGCAATAAATACCTTGAAGATAAAAATTACTCACAAGCTGTTTATTATTTCAGAATGGCCGTAGAGCAAAATTATGCTCCAGCTCAGGATAAATTAGGCTGGATGTACCAAAACGGCTGGGGAGTTGAAAAAGACTATTCAAAGGCTAAAGAGTTTTACTTGAAGGCAGCCAATCAAGGGAATAGTTTTGCTCAAGCTAGCATGGGACTTCTTTACTTCAGAGGCTGGGGTGTTCATCAAGATCTGGAACAAGCTCTCGAATGGTACAAGAAGGCTGCGGCTCAAGGTAATCAAGGAGCAAGAAAACGCTGTGAAGAAATTGAACGCATAATATCTAATAGGAACAATCAGCAGAGATTTTCGCAGCTTGATCGTCAAGGGGGTTTTCCCGTTGCTGCCACAATATCAGGCAATAAAGTTAATGTTAGACGCTCACCTACGATTAATTCATCAAGCGTCAATCAACTTAACTCCGGACATCCTGTAAGCGTATCTCGGTTAAGTTCTGAAAGTGATGGCGACTGGTACTATGTCAGAACAGCAAGCGGTACTCAAGGCTGGGTTAAAGGTGATTATGTTGCTCTGAATAATAACGTCCAACGCACACAGCAGGAACTAGATAACAGGGAAAAAAGCCTTCCAGCAAGAGGTGAAGTTACAATCATTAGGATCGGTAACAGTACAGGGAACAAATTAAATCTTCGCAATATCCCTTCAACTGCACGAACATCAAAAGTTATTACTGAGATGACTACAGGTGATAAATTTACTGCTCTGGAACGCTTTGCTGAAGAAGAACGCGATTGGTATCGCATTAGAACTGATGATTATGAGGAAGGCTGGATTTCAGGCAGATTTATTCGACTTCGGTAAGGATATATTAATTACATAACTATCAATCGTACAAGACAACAGGAAGGACAGGCACCACCACAACTTGATCTTGGCCTTCCTGTTGTCTTGAGTTACTCTACTGCTATAACCTATTTGTCATTCAATCCACTCTGTCATAATCTTACTTTATCAATTTAAATGACAAATGACGAACTATGACAATTTATTAATCTTCTTAAAGCCTTATGAATACTAACTTGACAAAGATTTTTCGCTATGGCAAAATGCTCCAACAATAAGACAGATAATCAATTTTTAGGGAAAGGAGGATTTATATGGGCTATGTGGAGATGATTAAAATTAGCTGGATAATACAGCTTCATATTGACTCATACCTACGTAGTCTTAGGATTATACTGTCTATCAATGCTGATTTTCAGCTTGTTATACTTTTTGACCAAATTAATTACTATTTTTTTACAGTGGAGAACATACAAAAAACCGAAAGCATTACGGCTTCGAAACAACCAGTATATACACGAGTAGGCTATCACAAAGGTGATAAGGGAGAAGAGATATATATCTGCTTGCATAGCAATGAGGATCATGATGTTGTACATATAACTTCTGATAAGATAGATATTGTATCTAAAGGGAAAGCAACGGTATCTTTCGAGAATACTGGAACTATGAACAGCCTTGTAAAACCTTCGTATGAACACAACGATAACGGTGCGATTGACCGTCAAAAAACACTGGAGCACCTTAAAGACCTTAACAAGTACATCAACGTCAGAGACGAAGATATGTGTTTAGTCTTTTCGTGGCTTCTTTGTTCCTTGTATCCAAAGCCTCATATTGATAACCCTATCTTGTGGATTAGGGGTGAACGTAACACGGGAAAGACTACTTCGGTGAAATTCCTGAAAAAACTCATAGACCCTAGCATGAAAAAAATGCTTTCCCAGTATACAAGTGAGAATGGTTTTATTGCGGATCTTAACTGTCAATACGTTTCTGTCTTCGATAACGTTTCTACTGTAACTCCCAAATTCAACGATATGCTCTGCAGAGCCGTAACTGACGATAAAATCAGGACAGTCATCACAGCTAAAGGTACGTTCTATGTTAATCAGCACAGCAATATAGTAGTTAACAGCCTAAATACAGTATCCCAAAGTCCAGAACTTAAGGAAAGATCCTTTAATGTCAGAACTCGCAAAATTCATGAGGGTGATCGTATGACTAATGAGGAACTTGAAAACTCTTTCTCTAAAGACGCACCTTATATCTTAGGTGCACTATTGGTCGCTTTGTCTTCTGCTTTGAGGTACACATACTATACTCCAAACATTCGCGGATATACTAGGTTGCTCGATGCCTGTATTTTTGGCGCTCGTGTCGCTCATGCCAAAGAAAAATTAGGCTTACCTTTTAGTGAGCTAGACTTCATTAACGCTCTCAAAGCTCAGAAGGACGATATAGACTATGAGAATAAAGAAGCTCTTGAAGATAACATCATAGCTAAAACTATCTTCGAGATGGCACTAGAATACAATGAAACAGAGTCTGAAATTATAATCTGGAACGACTCAAGTGAGGCTTTAAACAACAAAATTACTGAGCGTATTAAAGCTAAGGACTGCGCTAAAATTCCAAGCGGTTTCCCGTTCACTTCTCAGAAATTCGGAAAGGAGTTAAGTGCTATTTCGGGTTTACTATCGGAACTAGGCATACATATTGACCGCTCTCATCGTGAGGGAAATAAACGTTACACTAAAATTACCTATACTCCTAATTTAGAACACAAGCATACACCTACAGACATAAGCGAGGTAACTCAAGAAAACGTTTCGGATAATGAGCCTCAATCTACCTCTAATACTGAGATTGCAGCACATGTACCCCATTCAGCTGAAGAGGTAAATAAAATATGCGCGGAAGATAATAATAACCCTGATGAGCTTCAAAAAAAAAAGTGAATACAACCAATAATTTAACTATAACTGGGAGTGTACCTAGCACTCCCAGTGTAATCAATGGAATACAACCTAATAATATTTTACCTCTTCATACTTCTTTGCTTAACCTAACGGAAGATCAGCTTAGGTACTGTGTCTTGTCTAACTTATTTGTCGTACCTGAAGTCAAAGTAAACACTCTTATTTGGAAATACTGGGACATCTTCAATGATATGGACTATACTTGGAAAGTTGTTCGTAGCCGTCCTGAATGCGTTAAATTAGTTCTTTATGATGGTCGGATACTTCTATGTGAACCTTGTAATAAAGGTAATAAAGGACTATACCGCGCTTTGTTACTAAGTAGTACTTTAAGAGCAACTACATTAAAGAGTAATGTTAGCCTAGAAGAAGCTCTAGATATTTGCGAGGATAAAGCCGCACAATCTGAAATAGCAAACAAGAAATGCAAGAAATGGAACAAAATGAAGAAATAGACCCGAATGCAAATAA
>CALGGR010000288.1 GCA_937915755.1 uncultured Fretibacterium sp.
CATTCATGGCTTTGAGCAGAGTGGCCTCAGAGAATCTAGCGGGAGCTTTAGTATTTTTTTCCAGCAGGTAAATATCGTTACATGAGGCATTTTCACCTTCCGAAGAATCAGGTAATGGAGCGGAATTGGTATCCTCGTCGTTATCGTTTTCGTTGTCTTTGTCATGTGAATCAGCTTCAATAGCTTTCCAGCCATCATTGAGAACTTGCCGCCCCGACGCGGAAAAGAGTTCGCCGTCAATGTCAGCGTTGATGTTGACCTGTGAAAAAACGTAGTCCGGCATGAAGAACGAGATATAACGTTTTGCGACCAGCTCAAAAATGAGAGCCTCGTTGCCCTCAAGAGGTTTTGTAACCTTGCAAGAAGCGGAAGGGATAATAGCGTGATGTTCCTCAACCTTTTTGGAGTTGAAGACAGGAGTATTGCGTTTTTTATCGACATTTTGAGGGACTCTGACAGAAGATAAAGTTTCGATAACGTCAAAAACCCGTTGAGCGTCGTTGTGATGAGCGTCAGGCAAAAACTCACAGTCAGAGCGCGGATAAGTAAGAATGCCCAGCTCATAAAGTTTCTGACAAATGTCAAGAACTTTAGCGGGGGACAGGTCATATCTTTTTGACGCAAACATCTGTAGTTTAGGGAGCGAGAACCCGACGGGGGGCTTTGAAGATTGCTTTTTGCATTCGTATTTAGAGATAACAGCGGGCTTCCTCTTTAGTCTTGTAATGAGAGTTTCCCCGACAGACTTATCGACTAGGCGTTTTTCTTCATCAAGCCCCTGCTGTTCGTCATGTGGTTTCCACGTAGCATTAAAAGAGCCATTTGCGACTTCAATATTTGCCCTGATAACCCAGAAGGGTTTAGGAGTAAAGGCTTCAATAGCTTCATCACGCCTGACGACGAGAGCAGTAACGGGAGTTTTGACCCTACCGATTCTGAGAGGGCCTCCGCTATAACCATTTTTTTCAGCCATTTTCGTATAAAGGCGAGTTAAATTCATGCCATGCAACCAGTCAGCACGACTACGAGCGAGAGCGGCATCGCGGTCTCCGTGAAACTCCGAATCGGGCTTTAGGTTATTGAGAGCCTTTTTGACGGCTTCAGGATTAGTGTCGCTTATGAGGATACGCAAAACTTCTCCTTTGTAACCGCAGTAGTCGAGAATTTCATCAATGAGTAACTGCCCTTCTCTGTCGCAGTCGCCAGCGTTGACTACGACATTAGCCTGCTTCAATAATTTTTTAAGATTGTTGAATAGATCCCTGCTTTCCTTTTTGACGAGCATTTTCCAGATTTTAGGGAAAATCGGTAGATCGTCAACGTTCCAGTGTTTATATTTTTCGTCGTAACTTTCTGGCATAGCCTGTTCGAGTAAATGCCCCGCTGCCCAAGCAACAATATCATCACCTGCCTTAATGTAAAGTTTGTTGTTCTCCTGTGGCTTTGATAGCACGGCGGCAATAGACCTTGCGAGACTGGGTTTTTCAGCAATAAATAAGCGCATAAATGTAACTCCTTTCATTATTTATGCCAGATACGAGGAAAAATGATGTCGTGCTGAACGAAAATCATAAATCTGTAACCGGGCTTAATCTTAATAGTGGGCTGACGGTTTGCTTCACGCTGAATAATTTGAGTGATGGCTTCGGCGACAGCAGACGCGGCATTTTCAGCGAGAATAGAGCGAGGATCGTTAGTGTCTCTTCTATTGTTGTCAGTAGGAGCGGCAAGTTCAACCCCCGCACCGAGTAAAGAAACGAACAAAGCGGAAGAGATAATTGACCCCCAATGACGATTAACCTGACCTTTGAAACCCGAATATCCCGACTGATCCGCACCTTTCAGGTTATCAAGAACGAGGCTTGACCCGTCAGGAAAAATTAACCTGCTCCACATAACGAGGACACGACTTTGACCGTAAGAAATCTGATTATCGTAAGTGCCGATAATTCTTGAGCCGCGAGGAATTAACAGGTAACGCCCCGTAGCAGTGTCCCAAACATTTTCGGAAACTTGAGCAATCATATTGCCGGGCAAATCCGAATTCAGACCAGAGATTAAGACGCATGGTAACAAAGTTCCCGATTTAAGTTCAAAAGGACTGCGAGGAGAAGCGAGAGTGTATTTTGAGTATTCTTCCGGCAAGTCCTGTTTAGTGAAAGCGTCTTTTCTTTCCCAGCCGTTATGGTCAGGGCGGTTGTTTTGTTGAGGCATGAAAGGCATGGACATATCAGCGGCGGAAGCAGTATTAGCCGGGGCGTTAGACAGAAGTCTTGAAACTTCAGCGAGAGTGTCGGAATTATTATTGCCGCCCTGATTAGAGCCGCCGTTATTAGTCTGATCCCTGAAAGCCTGAATATTAGTAGGAGCATTAGCGGCTAAAAGTCTCTGTTCCTGATTCTTTTTTCTGATGTCGGAAATTCTCGGCACAGGAATATAAGCCGGGCGAACAGTTTGCGGCTTAGGAGCAGGAGGCGGAGCAACTGGCGCAGGTTCCGGCTCAGGGGGTTTAGGTCTTGGAATAGAGATAGACTGTGCGCCTCTTGAAGCCTCGAATAAATTAACAGGAGCATTACTCCCATTAACGCCGCCGTCCGAATTAAGGATAGACATAGCGACGAGAGTGAAAATAATGCCCGCCCCGATGAAGACGAAGATAGCAATTCTTTTCGAGGCGGATTTACCCTGTTTAGCTTTTTGCTGAGCGGAAGGTTCAAAGCGGTCAGGACTGTCGGAACTCATTTTGCGCCCCGCCTTTCAGATTTTTTTGTTACAGTTGTTCTACTCTCCCGAATATTAGTGTCAGTGAGCTTTTCATCACGAACGATAGCGACTCTCTTGTTGCCGATTTTGAGATAAGCCCTGTCAAAGAGGCGGTCAACGATGTAGTAACGACCCTTGACGCGGTAATTGGAGAGAGTTTCCTTCTTGTCGAGGTAGATGTAGAAGGCCGGAGTTTCGCTGAAGCGGAGGGGCATACGAATATAAGTTTTCTGCCCGTCGTCGAAGACTGCATCAGGTTTCCAGTCAACCCTGTTCTTGTCGATGATGGTGTAACGTGTGTAGAGAGAATCGAAGTTCACACCGTCCGTGCCAAGCTGTAACTCGTCCTCCAAAGGCTTTTTTGAGGAGGCGTTCTGCTGACTTTTAGTGAAAAGACAACATCGGAGTTGCATCGTGCTATTAAAGAATTAAAAAGCAAAATTGGCTCAGAGCTCATTGGCTTTGTTTTAGATATTCGTAATAATCCAGGTGGGTTGTTGGATCAGGCTGTAGGAGTCGCCGATACGTTTTTGGCTCAAGGCGAGATTGTCTCTACGCGTTCCAGAAAGCCAGAGGAAACGCTGCGCTTTTCTGCTAAAACAGGAGATATGATTGATGGGTTGCCTTTGGTTGTGATGATTAATGAGGGATCTGCCTCGGCGTCTGAGATTGTAGCTGGAGCTTTGCAAGATCATAAGCGGGCGGTGGTTGTTGGATTGAAGTCCTTTGGCAAAGGTTCTGTGCAAACGATCCGCGAAATCCCTGGTTTTGGTGCTATTAAAATTACGACAGCACGTTATTTCACGCCCTCAGGAAACTCTATTCAAGCTAAGGGTATTGAACCAGATGTAGAAATTCCACGTGCAGAATTGAAGGTGTTGCCAAAAATTACTGGTTGGGGTGAAGGTGATTTGGATGGTGCTTTGTCAGCTGAGGAGGGCAAGAAGGCCAAGGAGACGGCCTCACCAAAAGAGGCGCCAAAAGAAAAAACTGAAGCAGAGGGCAAGCAAGATTATCAACTGGATCGCGCATTGGATATTTTGCGTGCTATGTCTGTTGTTTCAGATCGGAAGAGCGTCGTGTAGGGAAAGAGTG
>CALGGR010000289.1 GCA_937915755.1 uncultured Fretibacterium sp.
GCTACGTCATCATTCGCAAGCTCCCAGAATTGCGCATTATCATAATCAGTGCCAGAAACTTGCATAGCCAAAACTTTATCCTCAAAGAACTCAAACTCAAGATAGCTTTCATTCGACAAATGATATTCAAGTTGAATGCTATTGCGTCCAGTAGGGAATATCTTAGGCTGTTCAGTTAAATACGGGATAACTTTTCTGACTCCAGCGATAATGGAACGCGTAAAAGGTTTTGCACCGTAACCATTCCAGTCAGAAGCCAGTTGTGAAATATCCTCTAGGCGTTCAAGATTGTTCGTTAATCCATCCTGTATTGTGAAACTGCTATAGTTTTGCGTGTTCGGCCTAGATACAACTATCCTGTTCATGTCAAACATCGTCTGTTCATGAAAAACTGGAGTAGCTTGACACGCCCATAATATCAAGAAAGGTACGCTGTACATTGCATTACCCCTTGTTAATTGCATCCTTTGCCTGCTCCATTTTGCTAAGAGCATCCTGCATCATTTTTATATACGCTTTAAGGTGCGTTGGAGTTACAGCAATACGCGCCACTACAGACATATAATTACTGTCCATATCACTGGGTAAACCTTGAAGGAAATTTAGAATAACTATATCCGAGTCGCCATTAATGCTCAACCCTGTAGATAACAAGATTTTTGCTGAAGGGTTGTGCATAGCGTCCAACGTTATATTAATATCATCTTTATTCATCTGCAAAAACCCTTTCTATAAATGTTCGATTAATTATATCATCAACACTAGACTTTATCGTTGTCTTCCCCCGCTTAAAGAGCTACACCGCTCACCGAGACTAAACGAACCGAGCCGTCAAGCTCCTCATGAATTATCATCTTCACAATTCGCTTCTCTGAGTTCGGAACAACAAGTTTCTGTAGCGCAAGAACACGATAATTTGTTCCATCGACAACCTGACTTCCGAGATACGCTATAGGCTCATAATCTGCTCCGGTCATTTCACCGGTTATCGCTGTGAATGCACTCTGCACTTTCTGAGGTAAGTTGCAACCTTTAATTTCCTCTAAATTCCATCCACCTAATAATGTCATAATTAAACACTCTCTATTCTATAATTTAAATTTAAGGAGGTGATATTGAACATGAGTGACAATTTTCAAGGAAACGCCACACCAATCGTAAAGAATTACATTCCTCCTAAAAAGGCTGTGCAGTCCCCGCCGCCTCCACCACCGCCACAAATACCACAAAAGAAAAATTAAGTTATTCACTACGGGGATGTATTTTTTGCCGATACATTCCCTTTACATATTCTTCAAAACCTTCTGCTTGCTTTTCATTAATATCTAAAAATTCCACAACTATACCTGTTTCACAATTCACTAAACATCGCCGCGTCTGTAAATCAAAATCCTTCTCTAGACCAGATGCAGCAGTGCAGCATTCCAGAAGAGATAATTTCAGCACCTTATCCTTCTCGGAATAGCCATCCCACCAGCCAATTAAAGCGGTATCACGATTACCTATTAAGCTGTAAACCCTAACCAACGAAGGCTCATTTCCTTTTTCTCTCATCTCATCAATTAATGCTCGCATGCCGCTTTCACAGGGACGATTTACCCAGCGATGTAAACGCCTATTAACTGCGTCTGACATTATCCAAGTTAAACCAAATCCTTTTTCACGTAACAATGCCGATAACGCTCCGCATAACAAAGCAAGCAAGCATAAAGTAATATACGAAGTCCAGAACTTTAAGTCGCCTGTAAGAAGCATGCGTGCTTCATTCTCAAACGCATTAGGTGAGAAATATTCCGCAATACTAGGTCTGAAACTGAGCATGAAATTCACTAAACATAATAAAGCAATAGCCGAGATACCTATCAAAAGTGCAATAGCTATTTGCGTACTCTCGCTACGTTTGTCTATATCCTCTTGAACAGTGTTCTTGAATACCCATAACCCTAAAAATCCTGGCAAAAGATAAATCAACAACGCGGGAAATGAAATTGACATTAATAATCCCCCTTTACTGCAAAGAGTATATAACTAACCGAACACCAACGCCCGGCCTCCTCGTTTCTTTTCGTTCAAATATCCCCACGAATGCATAAACACCGCGTATGAAATCACATCTACCTGGTCATCATGCATTCCATTAGGAAAAGCTAATAATTCAGCCTCTAAATCATTCAGCCAGTATGCACCTTCAAGATGATATACAGCTCCGGCCTCGTATCTTGCCGCCGCAGGAATTGCACGGGTATATTTATCCGCGTCTGGTTTGAGTTCTATTACCGGCAATCCTGAACGTCTTAATTGCTGGTAAAGCGTCAATCCCATATTCGCACTTTCAACTCCGATTAATACAGGCTTGTACTCTTCAAATTTCCGTCTGATTAATGCCGGCTGGTCTGGGCCTTCAAGTCTTTCACGGAAAATTTCAAGCGCTAACAATTCACCGTTCGGACATAAAGCGAATGTTCCAAGCACAAAATAATCTGCACTCGTCTTCTTGCTTCCTGCAACATCGCAAGTCTGAAAAATTTTGCAAGCTGATTTGTCGTAAATTTTCTCGTCAACTTTGTAGCAATTACCCGCAATCTTGAAACGCCGAAACATTGACTGCCTGAATAAATTTCCGTCCGATGGATGAGGATGTCCCTGATAAAGACTTTCCCATGAGCGTGAGCCTTTATTAGCTTTTTCGCGAATACACCACTTTTTATCGTAGCCATGTTCAGGCCATAACAATTGGCCGGGCTCACGACCGAGAATATCATTCTCCTCTGCAACCGCCGGAAGATTTATTAAGTACCATGAACTGTCCTGCGCAAGTAACCGTCCGACTAAATCGTCCTCATGCCAGCGTGTCATAATCACGATAACCCTGCCGCCGGGATGAAGCCTCGAACTCAAAGTGTCCTGCCATTCTGACCAGATACGTTCTCGGAATGTCTGACTTTCAGCCTCTCCGCGATTTTTTATCGGATCATCAATTATCAGCAAATCTGCACCTTGTCCGGTTATTGAGCCGCCTATTCCTGCACTTATCATTCCGCCGGAATATCCCTCAACGCTCCAGTTCGTTACAGAGGCATTATCACGTGAAATCTCAATACCGAAAATTTCTTCTCCGAACTCATCTATTATTCGGCGATTTGAGCGTCCAAATTTTTGCGCGAGTTCTGAACCGTAACTTACCTCGATTACTCTACGCTCAGGATTTCGCCCAATAAACCATGACGGAAAACTCTCGGTTACTGTCATTGATTTTCCATGTCGAGGCGGCATCGTGATTATTAATCTATCAATGTCTCCGCGTTCAACCTCTTCAAGAATTTCACAAAGTAAGTCTAAATGTTTTGCTCGCTTCCATCGGCCATGATAGACAAGCTGCATGTACGAACAATAATTTTCTTTCGCGTTCTGGAATTTCTTTTTGCGGATTACTTCGAGCTGTGCGTCAATTTCTGCTATTGTTGGTAGTATTTTCATTTGCACTGGCCTTTGTCAATATACTTCGGAGCTGTAATAGTTCCTCTTCTGAAAGATTGCTCAAATCATAGCTGGAATTTATTTGTATAGGTCCTGCCAGGCTTACGTCCTGTTTATCACTCATTCCAAGCCAATTTTTAGCTAGGAATATCAACATTCGGCTGTCTTCAGCTTCGACGGCCTTTTGATAGAGTTTACGGCGTAATGAGACGTTGCCCACTAATCTTTTTGCGGAAAAAATTTCGGAAAAACTTTTACCGTATTCGCGCTTGCACCAGCTTTCTAAAGTTTTGTTGTCGCATTCAAAGACGGCGCACATCTCATTTAGTGTACTTTGTATTCTGCAGAGGCCTTCAAAAGTTCGTTTGTCAATTTCTTTACGGGGACGGCCCATACCATTGCTCCCAGATTTCTAATGCCAGGTGTGTCATCATATTCGGCGGAACACTCATGCCGCAGACATATTGAACACTCTGGCCGCAAAAATCATAATCCTGTGGGAATGTCTGTACGTTAATATAATCTCCATCTGAAAAATACAACCGGTCATATAACCTAAAAATGCAAGCATTCGACGTAACACATGGGCAAATATCTTCATCTGCAACAATTATGTGATTAAATCCGCCGCTTTTACCGTCAATTCGTCTTCTTACGTCGCTGATGGTTTTATCTGATGGCCGAGCAAGTTTTAGGAATTCTTGATATTTGCCGCCCTCTTTTGTTGTGAATGATTTACCGTGTTTAGTTCTGACTTCTCCAAATCTGATTACTGGGTAATTAAAATTTAATCTGAGTTTAGGGTATTTTTGATTGTTAGCAATAAAGAATATGCGGTTTCTGCTTTGTGGAACTTCCATCAATGCACTGTTGAGCTTGAATATCTGAACTTCATATCCAATATTGCGAAATCCTTTAATAATGTCATGAACATAACCTTTTGCTTTACCTGATATCAGACCTAATACATTCTCAGCTACTACAATTTTAGGCTTCAGCTTTTTCACAGTTTCAAGAAACACAAAGAACAAATCATCAAGAACTTGTGCTTTCTGCCCTTCTCGAAACTTTTTCTTCACTCCCCAAACTTTAGAGCGCTTGCCAGATGTAGAGAATGTTGAACATGGAGGTGAGCCGTCTAAAATGTCAAGATTATAGAGTTCTTCGGGCAAATCAGAGAGATTATTAAAGTCTCGTAAATCCATGTTGTAATTATATTTTGGATGATGATTATGGACATACACAGCGTTAATTGCTCTATCAAGTTCAACATTCCCGACGACTTGAAAGCCTGCACGTTTATAACCCATTGTTGAGCCTCCGCCGCAGGAGAATGTAGAGAAGACTTTTACGGGTTTGTCAGGCGGTGGTAAATTTTTCAGGTACCATTTCCAACTAAAACTTGAAGCCACATTTTGGACACTCATGCTTAAATTTTTCCTCGCTGAAATCTTCCGTATCAATTTCTTTAGCTTCAACTATTTCTTCATCATCTGGAACATTGAAGCCGAAAATCTCCATATCGAAATTTTCAAGTTCTTCAAGTTCAATATCAAGTTTCTCAAAATCCCACACTGACAGTTCAGCGGTTTTATTGTCGGCCAATCGAAATGCTTTTACCTGTTCAGGTGTTAAATCGTCGGCAATTATACATGGGATTTCTTGTATTCCTAATTTTTTAGCGGCTAAAATTCTTGTGTGTCCGGCAATGATTGTATTGTTTTTATCAATTATTACAGGGACTTTGAAACCGAAATTTTTTATACTTTCTGCTACAGCGTCAATTGCTTTTTCTGATACTATACGCGGATTATTTTCATACGGTTTAATTTCTGCTATATTCATTAACTTTCTCCATAAAAAAATTCCCCTCGCGTGAAGGGGAAAAATCGACACTATAAGGATACCACAGATTTTGAGAAAAAAAGTGCCAAAAAGGTGCCAAAAAAATCACAGTCCCAAATAAATAATTGCAAGATTAACTAATTTTTCTCGTCTCCGCAAAAAAGTTCTTTTAGGAATATTCAGCTCAATCATGACTTTCTTCTGCGTGTTATCCTCAAAATACATCAGCTTTAAGATTTGCAAAAAGTCATCATTCAAATCGTTAATGAGTTTTGAGATGGGATTAGTCAAACGTTCAAGATATTTTATGCGTTCTTCTAGAGTTTCAATGCTGACAACATGCGAATAAACAGGAGAAGAAGGCTCACCCGAAAATCCGAAGGTACTTTGATAATTCTGCGCGTGAACGTCAGAGCCGGAACGTTTAATCTGTAAATCTCCTCTCAAGACTTCCAGACAAGCAAGATTAGGTTTGTAATTGTATAGACATTTTTCGGCATATCTAAATTTATCTTTCTGTTTCAATCTGCAAATCTCCTTTCAAAACAGGGCAAAAGTTCAGGGCAAAAGTCAAAACGCAACAAATCAGCTCATATCAAGGTTTTAGCCTCAAAAAATCGCAGGGCAAAACTTTTTCACTTACTCTATATATTTTTCTAATTTGACCTTCTGACCAACCAATTTTTTTATTTTTTCCTTACTTAACTACTTCTACTTTTGCCCTTTTGCCCTTAAGTAAGAAAAAAGCAGTAATAGAAAGGGTTTAGAAAGGGCAGAAGTCAGGGCAGAACAGGGCAGATTATGTAATTTTACTTAGGATTTCTGCCCTGTTAGTCAATTAAGTAATTTTTCCGAAATCAATTAGTAAAATTGCCTAAAATTGCAGCAATTAAATCACCGGATAAACCTGCTTCGAACTCACGTATTGCGGCCCTTTCTTCTATTGCGTATCGTAAATCCGCATCACTCTTCGATAACTCATAAATGAGATTAGCTTCTATTTCGGGGTTTTCTCGGAGCAGGTTAGTGTAATGTTCTCTCGCTCGTTTATTGCCGTAAGCTAAAACTATTCGCGGGTATTTCTCAGAGATTGTGATTTTCCAGCGGTTTAGCTCTGCTATGAACTCATTAATATTTAAGTCCATCGAAGTCAAAATAACGCACCCCGTCAACTTTTTTCTCTTGAACATAAGGTATTAGCTGTTTTAGCGTTTTCCTGAAGTTCTGCATGAATTTATTGCGGCTCTGGGTTTCATGGCCGGCTTCTTTGCACCATGAAGAATATTTCACGTAAAGTGCCATTCGTTCCATTCGTCCGGTCTGTTCCATTAAGCACTCTTTAATAAAGGCCGCTACTGGGTTCATGAGTTGAATAAATTCTTCCATCATTTGAGCCTGCTCTGGAGTTTCCGTGAAATGCTTTTGTTCTCTCAGCCGCAAATATCCTTCGTATGCCCAGTTGAATATGCCCGATAACTCAGTTTTCAGCTTGCTTTCGAGTTCTAAATCTGCCTTCTCGCCCTCGAATTTCACGGGAAAATCAATAAAGCAAATTCGTCTGAGGAAGCCGGAAGTTGTATCGCGCGATTTTATGTACTCGTTACAGGCTGAAATCATCACACAACGCGGGTTAAAGTTCACAAAGTCTTTGTTCTTGTAACAGCCGTTGATTGTGTCGCCAACTACAATTTGCTTGAAAATACTCTCGGCTCCTTTAACGTTTGAGCTTGTTTCAGTGCTGATATTCACTAGCGAGTTGATTAGGTTAATGCGCTGGAATGGCTCAAGCAGTGAACTCATTTCAACACTTGATACGTTAGCTTCTCCGAATACCGCGCGGATGACATTTAGGAATACACTTTTTCCGTTCGCTCCGTCTCCCATCAAGAAAAAGCACTTTTGAAGTGAGCAGTCATTGTACAGAATGTAACCGGTCATCTCTTGAAGGAGCTTCATTGAAGGTTCACGGTCAGCCATAACTTCAGCAATAAATTTCTTCCAGCGTGGACAATCGGCGTTCTTGTCATAATCGTATGAAGCCTGAATACTGCTCATGAAACTTTCGCTGTGATCGTGTTGTTCGCCTGTTGGTAAGTCTAGTATGCAATTTCTGAAATTAAATATCTCTTGCCGGTTGAAGAGTTCTTCTGTCGTCGTCTCAGCTTTCAGGAACTTCAAAACTGTATCTAGCTTGCTTCCTCCTGCCCAATGTCCTAACAATGCCGCCAAATATGAACGTATCAGGTTGTCCGAACGCTTTATCCATACTCCATGTGAATATTCGTAAAAGCCTAATCCCTCAACGTATTTCAGGCTTCGTTCCTGCATTATCTCCTGAATTATCAGCTTTTCCATCGGTGGACGTAAAGCCTTTTTCAGCAAAGCGGCAAGCCAATTTTTAGAGAAGTTTGTAGTGTTCTCAAAGAGTTCTACGATTTCAGGCTCATCAACAAAACGCGCGGTTTCGTACACAAACTTTTTGAACTCGTCTTTGTCCGTTACCCGTTTTGCGAGCATTGCTATTCCTGAACCTGCACTTTTCACTAGCTCGAATAAGTCGCCGCCGGCCTCGTAAAATTCGCTAATATCCTTGTAGCCATCGGGAAGCGTGCCACATACAAAGTTGATTTTATTCTTGAAAAGTAGCTTGGCCATATTCACCTGAAATTTCGTTCCTGCGCTATCACTATCGAAACATAAAAACACGCATTTTTGAGTTCTACAGAGACTGATTACCTGCTTTAGAGCTTCCTTGTTGAAGTACCCGCTTATCGGTGAAAGGACTTTGAAGCCTTCCTGCTCGAATGAAATTGCATCAAATGCTCCCTCAGTAATTATACAGAATTTATCAAGGGTATCTATTATCATGCCCTCCGTGATAATTTCAGGGGTATTGCTGATAATACGTAGTACCTCTTCTCTGTGTTTAGGGTCGAACGTGTGAAGTCCCCACGCTATATTCTCGTTCAGGCCGTCAAGCCTCGCCTTCTTGTACTTTGAGACCTCTGGGTTAC
>CALGGR010000290.1 GCA_937915755.1 uncultured Fretibacterium sp.
ATACTATCGCAGAAAAGAGCTATGGTATCATCGCCCGAAAATGACAGCCGCTTTTTTTCCAGGCAATAATTGATGCTCTGGTTTGTAATCACAATTTTCATGGCAGGAAGGACACCTCGCCCATTCACTCACGAAGTAAGGATGTTTTTCACGGGAACGATGCTGGCAGTCTTCTATTTCAATTCACTCTACAGCTTCAAGACGTGGCTTCTGTGGGACGAAATGAAAGCCATCCTGAAATCCTCGCTCTTAATACTTCTAGTTGTTGTGCTCTACCTGTACTCACAGAGATTCGACATTTTACGTTTAGCCCTTTCAGCGGGAATAATAGTCTTTACTCCATTGTGCATAATGTCGCGCTTCATCTTCAGGAGGGTACTTTTCGCGACAGGACTTCTCTCGACAAACATAATAATTCTCGGAGCAGGAAGGACAGGAATCATCTTCGCGGACAAAATCACGGACAACCCCTTCACGCTCGGAAAGGTCACAGGCTTTCTTGACGATGACGAGGCAAAGCAGGGCACCACAGTATCGGGCTATAAAGTTCGCGGGAAACTTGAGGATTTTGCGGCACTTTTTGCAGAAGAGAGGATAGACGAGGCGGCAGTGGCAATATCGACAGCGTCAAGAAGTCTCATAGTTCTCATGTTCTAGACATAGTGGAGTTCCATGTCAGGCAGGTTCACTACATTCCCGACACGTACATGCTGACGACGTTCTCATCATCAATCCGCGATGTTGACGGAATGCCGGTGATATATGCGTCTCAGGGCCTGCTGAATCCCGTGAACCGGGCAGTAAAGTCATTTGCTGACTATGCAGTTTCATTGACTGCACTTGTAATATTGTCGCCTAGGATGAGAAAGAATTTCGGCGGAGAGATATTGACATTGCAGGAGTTCATGGCGCAACGGCAAAGATTTCATGATGTACAAGTTCAGGAGTTCGGGCGACGGAAAAATTAGCAGGAGGTTACGACGCTCATATGTTGACGAACTTCCCCAGTTCTTCTTAGCTCCCTCCTTGCCATGATAAGGCCATAAAAAAGCTCCCCCCATAAAGTTGGGAGGAGTGCGTGAAACTTCCGTGAGTCAGGTTAATTTCCTTTCTTAGCGCGGACGACTCTTTTTGCTGGGACAGTGCTGCTTGCTTTCTTGGTAGTAGTGGCTTTTTTGGCAGTTGCTGTTGATGATGAAGACGTTGAGACCGGCTTACCGAGGGCATAGGACGCAGCCTTAGCGGGAGTTGAGCCAGCTACTGCAGAGAGGGCGATCCAATTCTTCTTCGTTGCCTCTGAGCTGTCATCGTAGACGGTGCCATGAATCTCATTTCCGAGCATGTCATAGTGCCTGACGTAGGTCTGGGCGAACTGCTTTCCGTCTGTAGTGTACTCGTAGCCGTACTCAGTGAAGTAGAGGCTTCCAGCTTTCTCCGGTGAAAGTCCGAACTTCGACATGAGGAGCTCGATGGTGTCGTTCTTGACGGTGGCGTTTGTGTAGTACTTTCTTGAGACCGCGAAGGGAACCCCGTTTGAGTCCTTGCCGTAGTCGAGGATGTACCAAGTCATTTTGTTCTTGTCCTGACCGAGAGCCTTCTGCTTTGCGGCATCCCAAGCGAATGATGGGACGGCCATAACCGCGACGAGACCGATGATTAACGCGCATACTGCAAATTTCTTCATGATATTACGCACAGCCTTTCTGTGAAATTACGTTTGATATTGTAGCACAGAAATGAGAATAACGTGTGAACTACCGCCCCTCACGGAATTGGCGGCTTCCTAATTCAATGAGGTCTGCGTTGCGACATTCCTGCTTCCGTCTTAGCGTAGCCCCGCCAGGGACCGTAGGCCCGCAGGGATGTCCTCTCCAAAGGCGTTTATCGCTATGGTTCGAAGCCAAAGTTTCCTATGCACCGTAGGTACTAAGTTTTTCAAATTACATTTTACATTTTGTTGTCGGAATTTATTTTATTCCTGTTATTCAACGTGAGGAATCATAGCACACTTCATAGAATGTGGAAATTTTCTTGTAGGTTACGGTAAAATAAATATACTTAAAATTAGGAGGAATGATTTTAGTGAAGCGAAAATTTTTGAGTGCATTGATTTTGGTCATTGCGGTTTGTGTTGCATGTTCGGCGGAAGAACTTAGCGGAGATGTTTCTGGCTTCGAGGTTAAGAAGGATGCTTCAGGGAATATCATCGACATGAAGAGTCCCGAAGGTCTTCGGATAATCTACTTGGGAACGTTCCGGCCGGAAGAGAAGGAAGTCTCCCCCGATGAGATTGCTGACGACGGAATATTCTCTGTCTTCATGGTGAAGTCGGACAAGGACACGCCGCTACAGCTTGATGTCAGGGACGGCTATGACACTCGAACCAACAAGTTCAGCTGGCGAAACAATGCGCCATGGGGATACATTGCTGACATCGACACGAACGGAAATCCCCGCGACATTCTCGAGACGTTCTGGGTACGAGTAACGTTCTGGCACAATCTCCCGTTCAAATACGGACGCTTCCCTGTAATCGCGAGAATCGGCTTCGTCATCAATGGCAACGAACTGACATACAAGCGCATCCGCCCCAAGACTTGGGAGGAATGGAAGAAGATCGAGGCAAAAGTCATAGAGCTTGAGGAGAACGAGAAGGAACAGGACTTCACACTTGAAGACTTGTCTAAGGGAGAATAGGAATGAGGAAGTTCATCATTGCAGTAATGCTTGTGGGATTGCTCGCATCATGCTCATATGCCGACGAGGGACTGAGCATTGACGTTAAGGAGCCGGGCGTATCGGAATACATAATCCAGCGCGACATGGGGAACTCGATAGGATTCAGGACGAACGACGGCCTGACTGTGCTGTATCTCGGGACGTTCAGAACGAAGCCTGAAGAGCCATCACCCGAATCGCCAGACGCAGAGATGAAGCCGGACGAGGGAATATTCTCGGTGTTCATGGTGAGGTCAGACAGGGACGCGGCACTGAAGCTGGATGTTCTTGACGGAGTTGATGTATACACGAACGGCTTTGGTTACAGGATCGGGGACTGGGGATATATCTCGGATATAATGACGAACGGTAACACGAAAAATATCTCTGGTGGTTTCTGGGTACGAGTAACGTTCTGGCATGTATTGCCTTTCAAGTACGGTGAACGCCCTTTGATTGCGCGGATAGGGTTTGTGATTAACGACTACAATATCAACCTGAAGCGCATCAGGCCGGGAACGTGGGGAGACTGGGTATATGTTGAGAGGGAGTATGCAGTGCCGCTTGAGGAGGACAGGAAGCGCATAGAGTTTGAGGAGTTTGATGTGATGCCTAAGTGAACTACCCCCGCTTATAGAAGCGGGGGCTTCCTAATTCATCGAGGTCAGCGTTGCAACATTTCTGTTTCCGTCTTGCCGCAGGACGCAGTACGTCCTCTCCAAAGGCGTTACTTCCCTGCGTCCCACAGGTATTTCGTTTAGACAACAATATCATGTTTCTTGCTGCATGGATGTCTCTGTCTTCTCTATACCCACATTCACATTCATACACTCGGTCTGAGAGTTTTATATCCTTCTTGAGATTTCCGCATTTAGGGCAATATTTCGTCGTTGGCACACTTTTCGGCAGAACTATTACACGCTCACTGTTCATTAGTTTCTTCTTCAATAGTCCTAACACTGAGTGCTGTACAGTCCTTCCAAACAGCCCCTTATGCCAGCCCTTCAAGTTTTCATCCTGCATGTACACTATTTCATGTTCTAATAGCTCATGCATTATCTTATTGGCTGAATCTCGTTTCTTGTTGCCTAATTTCTGATATGACTTCCTCATCAACTTCCGGGCACGATACCGATTGCTTGAACCTTTCTCACGTCTGGCTATTAACCGCTGACATTTCTTTAATCGTTCACTTTCTCCGATCAATACCTTGAATTTCCGTCCGTCTGAGGTCGTTATCGTCGTCTTGATCCCCATATCTATTCCGATTTCTGGCTTATACTTTTTCTTCTCACCTCCTTTATTCTGATATGTCGTTATTGCCAGATAGTAGCCATCGGGCAAATTTAACAACTTAGCATTTGCAAACTCAAGGTTCGGGATATTCCAGAACTGTTTTGCTCCCCTGATTCTTAGGCTCTTGCTGAAGCCCTGAAGTCCTAAGTGCTTGTCATCATTGAATCTATACGTTATCTTATGTTGCTGAAGATTTATCGAC
>CALGGR010000291.1 GCA_937915755.1 uncultured Fretibacterium sp.
CCTTAAAGCTCTGGGAGCGGAACTTGAGCAACTGCCTGAAAAAGAAAAGGTTATGTTCGACTTCAAAAGTGCTGTCGCCTTTCTGCGTCCGTTTTTAGAACTCGCCATCAAGAAAAATTACACTAAAGACGAGATTTTTCAAATCATGGGCAAAGTCGGCTGGAGTATTACTCACAATACTTTCAAATACTTCTGGAGCTTATTCTTGCTCGAAGAAGAAACCTCTGGCAAAAAGAGACCTGCGTCAAAATCCGCTGGAAAAATAAAACGAGAAACTTCTCATGCAAATACCAGCTCAAACAACACCAACGTACTGGTAACTCAAAATCAGGTTACCGCTGTTGAAGATGAAATTCCTAGAGAAACTGAAACCTCAGACGGTAATACGCAGAAGTCAGACGCTGAAACAAACGGAACGCAACTCTCAACTTCCCAAAGTTCAACGCCACAAAAATCTGATGACAATTCCACGCAAACAAACAGCGCACATTTTGATATTCAACCTGACACGGAGGACTTATAGATATGGCTATCTCGGAAACGTCATTTTTGTACTTCATTGGCGGCAGTAAAGGAGGGGTCGGAAAAAGTATTTTAAGTATGATTTTGGCCGATTTCCTCACTAAGTTCAAAAACAGAAAAATCATCCTCATTGAAAGCGATACAAGTAATCCTGATGTCGGGAAAACTTTCGCTCACAATGATGATGTCGAAGTGTTATCCCTGTCTCTTGATAACGCCGACGGGTGGATTGAACTCGTCAATTATTCGGAGGCTAATAAAAAGGATATTGTCATTAACTCTGCCGCTCGGTCGGGTGAAGCTGTCGAAAAATTTGGCGGCACTCTCATCGGCAGTCTGGAGGAACTTCACAGGCAACTCGTCTCCTTCTGGGTCATTAACCGTCAGAGAGACAGTATCGAACTTCTCAAAAAGTATATGGACATCGTTCCCGGTGAACTGCACGTCGTCCGTAATACTTTCTACGGTGAGCCTCAAAAGTTCGAGCTATTCAACGGCTCTAAAACAAAAATCGAAGCCGAAAAGCGCGGGGCTACTATCGACCTTCCTGACCTCGCAGATCGTGTTACTGATGATTTGTATTCTAACCGTCTCTCCGTTGCTAGGGCTATGGAAACTATGCCTCTGGGTAACAGGGCAGAACTTAAACGATGGCGGTCTGCCGCTTGGAATAAGTTGAACGAGATTGGCATCGGAAACTACCAGCCTCAGACAGAAGAAAAACCCTCGAAAAAGGGCGATAAATCCTAATCATGGAATCGGCACAGGATTTTAACCAACATAATGAGGATACTCGGCAAAATTCTGAGGAGCTTGAACAAAATGAAAACGAAGCTGAAGCTAATTATTCCGCTTTCTTTGGCAAAGGGTCGGAAGAAGAACAATTACGTCTACGCGAAATCGCTTCAAAACTCAACATCAGAGATAACGACGCTATTTGGATTATTGTCTTTATCTTTAACTACTTTGGACGCTTTTATTGCCAGCTCCCTCAAAAAATTAAAGTCTCCGTTCAGGAAACTCTCTGTGGGTGCGTGGAAAATCTCAAAAAAGACGCTGAGATTATTTCGCAAATTCAGGCTCAAAAATCTCAGGACATTTTCTCGGACACTCTTACAAGAATTTCTCAGGAAATCCTTAATCAGCACAAAAAGAAAATGCGCCTTTACGACTGCTTCCTTTC
>CALGGR010000292.1 GCA_937915755.1 uncultured Fretibacterium sp.
CGTCTCGTCATCAGCCGACACCAGCCCTGAATAGTACATCGCTACCTCTAGCGGCTGCATGTCTGTCAGGCGGGATACTTCGGACACCGCATAACCTCGATGCCAGAGCTGTCCTATTGCACTTTCCTCATGTACTCCACATTCAAAGTCGTCAAAGTATTGCAGTTTCAGCAGAGACAACACGGAGTCTACATCGTTTATCTCCGCAAGCAACTTCAACGAGTTGTACTGCATTATCACTGGAAAGTTACGGTGCGGACAGACAAATATATACGTACTACTCCTATTCCAAGCATCATACGCTTTCTGGATTGGTATCAAGCTCACTCTATACCACCTCAAGGAGAATAATATCATGATTGTTACCCTCTGGAACTATAATGGCGGCGTTGGCAAGTCTACTATCGCCCTCGTTCTTGCTGAAATTGCCGCCTCTAAGGGACTGCGCACTCTCGCCGTTGACCTTGACGACCAGCACAATCTCGCTCATAATCTCAGCCTCTCGGTCGTCGACACTCACAACACTCTTGATGCTCTCGTTTATCCTGTCGCTGGCAGGATGCCGCTCAGCAATCTGCTCATGCGCAATATCGCTATCGGCAGAAGGTGGAATCATGCTTTGCGCTTGCAACACAAGGCCGCTTTCTTTCACCTGTTCTCCTTCGTGCAGTCTTTAGGAGGGCCTCATGACTGATTTTCTGGCAGCCATCTCCAACAGCCTTAACAGCTCCTCTTTCGTCCCTCACGCTATGGGCGACTCGCGGGAGCTCCAGATTGACTCAGAGTTCGCCGCCCTCATCCCGCCGCTTACCGCAGACGAGTTCTCTCGCCTTGAGCAGAGCATACTTGCTGAAGGCTGCAGGGAAGCCATCATCGTCTGGGATGACATCATCGTTGACGGGCACAACAGATATCGTATCTGCAAGGCTCACAACATACCGTATCAGACTGTCTCCATGAGCTTCGAGGACAGAAATGCCGTCATGCTCTGGATGCTCCAGAACCAGTTAGCAAGGCGCAACCTCAATGACTTTCAGCGCGTCGAGCTCGTCCGCAAGTGCGAGGACGCTATCAAGGCAAGGGCAAGAGAACGGCAGGGTACACGCACTGACTTGATGCCGTCTGCTGAGCAACAGCTTTCTCTTACCGAAGAAGATAACTTTCCGCTAAAATCAGCGGGAAGTGATTCACGTGATGAACTTGCAAGCATGGCGGGGGTTGGACATTCCACCTATGAACACGCCACAGCTGTCCTCGACAACGCTCCTGCTCCCGTCGTTGAAGCCACGCGCAGGAAGGAACTCTCCATCAATGCCGCCTATCAGGTTACTAAGCTACAGCCGGAACAACAGCAGGAAGTTGCTGAGCGCATCACACAGGGCGAGAGCGCACGTAAGGTTGTTGCTGAAGTCAGGAAAAACGTTTCTGCTCATGAGCCTACTCCTCTATCTACTTCACCTCTCCTTCAGCCAGAGCAGGATAATATGCACGCACCTGAACCTCAACCAGAACCTACCATTGAAACTGAGCAAGTGGATACACAGGAGGCGGGTTACTCGTTACGCATACCGTCTATTGACGCATTCATCAAAAACGGATGTTCACCCGTAGACGGCGTAACGGTCAACAAGTTCCTCCTACACGCCTACGAACATTCAAGACATTTAGGTTACGACAGGCTTGACCTTTATGAAGGTAACCTTCAGTCGGACGATGTCGAAACTATTGCAGCTTTCCTCAAGGAGCACGACATTCACGAGTTCACTATCTCTACCGATGGCGGAAACCTCTTCCAATGTCTCACTGACTTCCAAGTTCACGGCTTCTATGTTCACGAGATGGTTGCCCTGCACTACGACAATATGGGACACGACACCATTCCTACCATTCTCCTGCGCGACACCTCCCGCTCTTGACGGAGCACAGGCATCTCTGAAGCTCGTACCCTAACGCTCTACGGGCTTCGCTATGCGCGTCACTCTTCTCTCGCCCGGTCATGGCTGTAATTGCCCCACCCTGATACCACTCAACTGCTGAATTACCAGACTCCTTAATTCACGCAGACGCTCGGGCTGAGGCTTCCCGCGTTCTATCATTATCGCGTTATAGCTTTCCATGTTCGACAACACAAGAAGCTGTTGTATCGTGGCATAATCACGGATATTGCCCTTCTTCCCGGGATTCCGCTGTCTCCATTCATGCGAGGTCATACCGAACAACGCAACATTCAGAAGGTCTGCCTCACTCGCATAGATAAACGATACCTGTTCTGCCGTTAAGTCTGGCACAATAATGTTATCCTTAATTGCGTCAGTATGAATCCTGTAGTTTATCTTCGAGATTTCTCGCTGCAGATTCCATGACAAAGGTGTCTTAGCTGCCTCTTCACGTTTCGACCTCTGGTAGTCCTTAATTGCGGAGACAGGCTGAACGCGTTACGGCCTGATTCACTTTTAACCGCTTCGAATTCGAGGCGGTTAAAATTTACATTATTTAATTGCTCCCATAACCCCAAAAACTCGATCGTATCTCTACGGCGCATCCAGTTCTGAACAACATCACGAGGTTTCTCACTCTTGTCCTCCCTAAGTCAGATACTCAGAATTATACTCATGCCACAAGGCAACAAAACACCTGCAGCACTTGCTCAGTGCCGTCGTGGACTATCTTTATCTCGTATAGGGTTGCTATTCCTCCGCGAAATTCACAAAACGCGTGTATTCACGCTGGAACACTAGCCTGCACACTCCAGTCGCCCCGTTGCGGTTCTTCGCCACACGAATTTCTGCTACATCGTCCCTAAGGTCAGTGTTCTCGTTATCTCCGTAGTAGCTTTCTCGGTACAGCATCATTATTACATCCGCGTCCTGCTTTATCGCACCAGAGTCCCGCTAGTCCCATAACTGCGGCTTCTTGTCCGTACGCCTCTCCGTCTCACGCGACAACTGCGACAGGGCGATAATCGGAACATCAAGCTCTCTGGCGAGAGTTTTTAACCCTCTTGAAATTGTTGAA
>CALGGR010000293.1 GCA_937915755.1 uncultured Fretibacterium sp.
GCTCTTCCGATCTGTGAGGACAAAGGCAAGCTATCATTCACGGTGATGGATTTTCGCGGAGTGAGTAGGCTTTTTTCTGATCCTGATTGGGATGGCCCGGTAGAAATTTCGTCGGAATTTGACGCGGAAGCAACACAGAACCCGAAGCCTAATCCCCCGATTCATGACCCTAAAGTCAAACCTGTAATCGATAGAGACGGATGCCAGGTAGAAATCACTTCCGAGACTGTATCAGTCTATAACACTGCTGGAAAATTACTTAGGCAGGAAAACATAATCGACTATACGAAGCGAAACATACGCGGGGAATTTGTCGACCTTCAGCAGTTCATATTACGCTGGAATACAGCCACAAAGAAGCAGGAAATCACCGAGTTATTCAAGGACATGGGCATTGACTTTGAGACACTCAAGAAAGAGCGGCATATGCAGGATACAGATGATTTTGATTTCATCTGCTATCTTGCGTTCAGTCAGAAGCCATTGACGAGAGCTGAACGAGCCGAGAAAGTGAAGCGCAGTGATTTCTTCAGCAAGTACAGCGGCGCGGCACGTGAAATCCTTGAAGCATTGCTTGAGCGTTATGTGAATTATGGGGTCTCCGAGCTTGAGAATAGCAACGTGCTGAAGATTCCGCCGTTCACAAAATACGGCAAGCCCGCTAAAATTGCCTCATTATTCACGGCAAAAAGCTATGATGAAGTCGTGAAGGAACTCGAAAACTTAATCTACATGGCAGGCTAAACTATGGGCAGTATTAACAGCATAATCAAGAACTTGCGCAATTATATGCGTATGGATCCGGGCATAAGCGGCGACGCTCAGAGGATCGAGCAAATTTCGTGGCTGTTGTTCCTGAAGATTTATGACGCTAAGGAATCGGACTGGGCATTTGATGAAGACGGCTACGAGTCGATAATCCCCGAAAAATTCCGCTGGCGTAACTGGGCGAAAGGCGACAAGGGAATAACAGGTGATGAGCTTCTCCACTTCGTCAATGATGAGTTATTTCCTGCGCTGAAATCCCTTCCTGTTACAGCGTCAACCTCAGTCCGAAAATCAATAGTGCGCTCGGTATTCGAGGACACGAACCAGTACATGAAGGACGGAGTGCAGCTCTACAAGGTCATCAAAGAAATTGACGGTATAAATTTTGACAGCTACGAGGATACACACGCCTTTGCGGAAATCTACGAGATATTTTTGCGAGAGCTTCAGAGCGCGGGCAGTGCCGGAGAATTTTACACGCCGCGAGCTGTAACAGACTTCATAGCGGAGAAAATCAATCCCCAAATCGGCGAAACATGCGCGGATTTTGCCTGCGGTACAGGAGGATTCTTGGTGAGCTGGCTCAAAGCCCTTCAGCCTAAAATAGTAACAGCCTCAGACCAAGAGGAATATGACAGCTCAATTTACGGCGTGGAGAAGAAGCAATGCCCCTATATCCTATGCGTAACAAACATGTTCTTGCACGACATAGACAGCCCCGACATCAGGCACGGAAACTCGCTAGGCAGGAATATACTCGATTTCACGGACAAAGACCGCTTTGACGTAATCATGATGAACCCGCCTTACGGAGGGAGCGAGAAATCGGACATAATGAGCCATTTCCCGAAAGACCTGCGAAGCTCCGAGACCGCCGACTTGTTCATGGCGTTAATTATGTACAGGCTGAAACAGGGAGGAAGAGCAGCGGTAATTCTCCCTGACGGCTTCTTATTCGGAACGGACGGCGCAAAGCTCACGATAAAATCACGGCTGTTGCAGAGCTTCAATCTTCACACGGTAATACGTCTGCCTGCGACAGTTTTTGCCCCTTACACGAGCATAACGACGAACATACTATTCTTTGACCGCACCGGGGAGACCCGTGAGACATGGTTTTACCGTTTGGACATGCCTGAAGGGTACAAGAATTTCAGCAAGACCAGCCCGATTAAGCGTGAGCATTTTTCGCCTGTAGATGAATGGTGGCAGGATCGCCAGGAAATTCAAGATGATGGCGGGACGTTCAAGAGCCGGAAATATTCGGCGGATGAGATTATAGCGGGGAATTACAGTCTTGACCTTTGCGGCTTCCCGAATGACGAGAAAGTCATAATGACCCCAGAAGAAACAATCCAGAGATTTATCCGAGAACGCGAGAGGCTTGGCGGTATTGTTGACGGGAAGATAGCGGAGATAATAAGGTTACTTGAGGTGAGTGAATGAAGTTAGCGGAGGATTTGCGGAGGTCAGTATTGCAGGCTACGATTGAGGGAAAATTGACGGGAGGAAGTCGTGAGGGTTGGCGGTGGGTTAGGCTTGGAGATATTGGAGAAGTTATAAAGAGGAGGAACACCCGACACATCAAACCCTATTCCCCTTCCATCACTCGAAGAACAACGCCGCATCGTATCACGTCTGAATGAGTTATTGCCCTTGTGCTAGGCTATTGAAGAGGCAAAAGAAGAGCGAGAAATGCTTATTAAAGCTAATCCTGAAGAAAACCCAGATAACATAACAGTTACGATACGAAATAAAATACCTTCTGCTCAG
>CALGGR010000294.1 GCA_937915755.1 uncultured Fretibacterium sp.
CCTTGGCCTCGCCTTCGGCTTTCACCTTCAAGGCCACCTGCTGGGCAGTCTTGGCAGCAAGTTCGGCCACCTCATACTCCTGCTGTGCCTTGGTCACCTCCTTTGCCTTGATTTCCTCCTGCTTCCACTTGGCGGCCTTTGTACTTCCGCTTCGAGATTTCGGGCATAATGGACTTGAATATTGCGACGTTCTTCTTCACGAGGTCAAGGCGTGTCTCACCGGGCTTCTGATTCGCGCCTGCCGTAACGACGATTATCGCCGCGTCCGTAACATCATCGTAACCGCCCGCGTAAATCTTCATGGGGCGTGCAAGCGGCATTCCGTGTGAGATGTCGAGAGCCTCACCTTCTGCACGTTCACGGTCAGAGTCAATCAGCACCATCTCAGAGAACAGCCCGCTCATCATAAGTGCAAACGCGCTCGAACTTCCAACAAATCCGCAGCCTATTACCGCAACTTTCCGTAAATTCAACATAGCTCTTTACCTCCGTTTACCTCAAGCTATCGACAACTATTCTACTATTTTTGCGCGACATGAAATCAAGCACTTCTGCTAATCCAGGCTCTTTTTCAATGTGAAGATCAAGCGCACACAAACGCCATACTTTCCCTGAATTATCGACGGCGCGAAGCTGTTTACTGCGTTCAATGTCGTTGGCCTCAACAGTGTACAGGAAAAGCCTGCAAATGTCGGTATACCTGAGTACCGAGCAGCATCTTTTTCCGAATACATACTTGCTTCCCAAACGCATACGGTCATTCAAGAAAGGCTGTGCCGATGAAAAGTCATATACTGCATCGTTATATATGCCGTTATCCTTGAGAAAATTTATCACCTTCCTGTCTTCCAAGAACGGAGTGAATGCACCCCATCCCAAGAATAAACCTACAGATAGAATGAATAGCACCATAAGCATATTTTCGCCGCTGGACATTCCGCGCAGTCCCATTGAAATAGCAATGACTGAGATGCTGAGTTCAATGGGCACAAACAATATCTTCCACACAACAGAAGAGCGTACATACCTAAGCATATCTTTTTCAGCACTCATTGAACCTTCTTGTCCGTATCCCAACATACTCAAATGCCTCCAGTTACCCGAAAAATTTTATGTCTCTGTTAGGATTGCCCTCGCAAGCTCGTATTTCTTCCTGCGTTCCTCATACTTAGCACGCGACTCATCATCACATGAGATTCTTGTCTCGTCCATATTATGAGCTATGTCCGCGAGTTTGACCTTCCTTGCAATGGGATTTGCCTTTATCCCCCGAACATAGTCCTCATATTTTACGCCGTCCCTGTGAGTGAGAACATCAACAGCTTCCGTAACTTCGGGCGGGAAAATCTCTCTCAGCTCATCAATCGTTACCCCAGTGTCTTCAACAACATCATGAAGAAGAGCCGCGCAGATTTCGGCTTCAGTATCCATTTTCTGCGCGACCATTACAGGGTGAAGGAAGTAGGGTCTTCCTGCCTTGTCCTTCTGCCCTTGATGAGCGTCATACGCAAGGTCGATGGCCTTGTTTATCAGCTCGCTGTAGAACATTTAGCCCCCGTAATATATGATGTCGTAGACCCATAAATCTTTGTCGGTTTTGTTGGCGTAGATGTGCTTTCGGTTTGCGAGGAAGCGAATTGCCTCGCCCTTCCCGATCTCGTATGACTCATCGTCGAGGACGAGCGTGAATGTCCCGTCAATCACCAGAATGTACTCCCAGACTCTTTCGCCGTGAGACTCTGCGGGATATTCTGCGTTTGGTGCGAAGTGAGTCTTGTGTATCTCCATCGACGTGTTTATGTCGTACCTGAACATGTATTGAAGCTCAACATTGCCATGAGGTACAAGCTCTTGATTTTTGATGACTTCAACAAACTTTTCGGGGGCTTTAAGGAGTAGGGGCATTGAGACGTGGATTCCTTCGCATATCTTGTAGAGTACG
Organism: uncultured Fretibacterium sp.; assembly: GCA_937915755.1. Taxonomy (GTDB): domain Bacteria; phylum Synergistota; class Synergistia; order Synergistales; family Aminobacteriaceae; genus JAFUXM01. The sequence goes on from CALGGR010000294.1 coordinate 1,943, forward strand.
GCGACTGTGGGGCATTTACGGCCTCGCTCTATGTCACTGAGCATACTCTTGCTGACTTTGCTTCTTGCCGACACTTCATCGAGTGAGAACCCGCGTTCGAGGCGCGCGCGTTTCAGGTTGGTACCTATGATTCGGGTTAATTCCTCAGTGTCGGTAAACTTTTCCTCTTGTTCTGCCTCATCGGGCATATATATATTATCCATGATATTAACACCTCTATAAAATATTATACCCTTTTCATGGCAGAAAAATTACCAGAGTTCAAATCTATGTTGACGGTCAAGTGCTGAAATTGAAGTCATCTCATCATTTGTGAGCGTAAAGTCGAATATATTGATATTTTCAGTGATGTGAAGTTCATTTTTTGAGCCCGGAATGACGACATAACCAGCCTGAACATGCCACCTCAATATAACCTGCGCCGGAGTCTTTCCATGAGAGGCCGCTATCCTTCTTATGGTATGGTCAGAAAAAAGCTCCTGAGTATGCCCTCTTCCTCCAAGCGGATACCAAGACTCTACTATTGTCCCATAACGCTCAAGATATTTCTGGAGGCTCGTGTTCTGGAAGTATATGTGATTCTCATTCTGAACGACTGCGGGAATTATGTCGGCATTCCGTGCTATCCGCTCAAATTCTTCGGGAGTGTAGTAGTTCGAGATTCCAATGCTTCGGATTTTCCCGGCCTTAACTCCGCGCTCAAGTGCCTTGTATACTCCTTCGTCATTATAGCCCGGCTGATGTATCAGCATGAGGTCAATATAGCCAAGCCCCAGAGATTTTTGTGATGCATCTATAGCAGAGTCAGGGTCTGAATAATTTCCCGGCATAATCTTTGTCGTAACGAAAATGTCCTCGCGACTAACAAGCCCCTCATCAATAGCACGACGCACTCCCCTCCCAACACCTTCCTCGTTCCCGTAATACCTAGCTGTATCTATGAGCCTGTAGCCCTCACGTATTGCAGTGTACACAGACTCTTCGGCTGTAGCGTTGTCTTGCGTCCATGTTCCAAGCCCTAGCATCGGCATTCTGTAGCCGCTGTTTAGCGTAAAACAGGGGACTTCAGGATTTTCCCCAGAGCTTCCAGATGAACACCCGGTCGTCAATAATGACATAACGAGCGCAAGTATCATTAACTTTTTCACGTTCACTCCTCCCATAAAAATACCCCGCCGGCTTTCAACCAACGGGGCAAATGTTTTTATTACTTCAGGTATTCCGCGAAGAAAGCCCTGATTTCCTCGAATGGTATCTTCTCCATGTTGTCATAGAGATCGCAGTGTGAAGCACTTGGAACAATGACGAGCTTCTTGTTGTCGCCCTTGAGACGCTTGAAGGTGTCCTCGCCCATGTACCTTGAGTGAGCCTTTTCGCCGTGAACAATCATGACCGCGCTGCGAATTTCCTCAACGTCCGTGAGCATCGGCATGTTTATCATCGGGAGCGAGCCTGTTACAGTCCAGCCCTCGTTTGAGTTCACACTCCTTGCATGATAGCCTCGCGGTGTCTTATAGTATGCGTAGTAGTCCTTGACGAACTGAGGCGCGTCTTCCGGCAACGGGTCAACAACTCCGCCCGCCCTCGCGTTGGTTCCGGCCTTGTAGTCTTTGGTGCGCTGGTCATTCATGGCCTTCTTCATGGCGTAACGCGAATCAGCCGAGTCGTTTGCGTCAAAGTATCCGTTACGCGAGACCCTGCTCATGTCGTACATTGTTGAGGCTACGAACGCTTTGATTCTTGTGTCAGCCGCCGCAGCATTGAGACCAATTCCGCCCCACCCGCAGATCCCGATAGCACCGATTCTCTCAGGGTCAATATAATCCTGAACGCTCAGGAAATCCACCGCCGCCGAGAAGTCATCAGTGTTGATTTCTGGTGAAGGAATGAAACGCACAGCCCCTCCGCTCTCGCCCGTAAATGAAGGATCGAACGCCACAGCGACGTAACCAGCTTTCGCCATTTCCTGAGCATAGAGGCCGGATACCTGCTCTTTTACCGCACCGAAAGGCCCTGCGACCGCGAGACCAGCGTACTTCTTTGACGCATCGAAGCCTTTGGGGAAGTAAATATCTCCTGTGAGGTCAATGCCGTAACGGTTATGGAAGTGAACCTTCTCGGCTCTGATTTCGGGGTCAATCTTGAAGACCCGCGTGTCGTTCTCAAGCGCGAAAGCTGACGATGCCATACTCATAATCATTGCTGAAAGTAAAACTGCTTTGAACATTCTTGTTGCCTCCTGTTTATTTGATGAGAGAATTATCGCAGTTATTGTGTGAAATGTCTAATACCTATGTTAAAATATTGGATATTCTGATAAAAATATATCATGAGGTGATAAAGCATGAAACTTTACGATGACAACGGCCATGAAGTAACGAATCCAGCGACATTGAAGGCATTGAAAGCTCTTGAGGGACTTATAGCAGATTTGGAGAAGCCGAAGCATGAGCCTGACTATTCGGACATTGAGGTCTACGATGATGACGGTGTAAGGGTAACGAATATCGCAACACTGAGAGCAATCGCCGAAGCACGTGAGATAGCCGCCGAGCGAAGAAGAAGATGGGAGGCAATGAACGATGACGCAGACAAAAAGGTCTCCTGAAAGCAAACGCACCAATCCTCCCAGAGATGTCGAGAAGTCTAAAGATTTTATGAAAGACTGGGAGAGGCTTTCGCGTTCTGGGAAACAGGATATGAACAGGCTGAAGGAAGCAATGATGCTCCTAATAGCGAATGATGCCCCGTTGCCCCCAGAATGGAAGGATCACAATCTCAAGGGTACAGAGGATGATCTCAGGGAGTGCCACGTAAAGGGAGACCTCCTTCTCGTGTATCAGGTTGACCCCGGCCCTGTTGAGGGGATAACATTTCTCAGGGCAGGTACTCACTCGGAAATTTTCGGGCGATAAAATATGAGGTGAAAAACATGCAGAGAGTCAGGAATAACATTCACAAGGCAAGAAAGCACACTCAGAAAGCAAGGAAGGACATACGGAAGCTCAGGGAACGCAGACGCAGGGACTATTACGACAGGCCGTTAAGCCCCGAGACAATAAGGGCAATGGAGGAAGCTGAACAGATAATAGCAGAGTGGGAAAAGTATTGGGAGGAACACGAAATTGACTAGCAAGGAAATGCCTCCCGAAGCAAAGTGTGTTAGGTATTTCCGGGACGTAAGGCAGACTAGCGACTTTCTTAACGACTGGGATAGGCTTAAATCCTCCGGGAAGCACGACATGTCCCGCATCAAGGAAGCTATGACAATTCTTGCTCTCAATGATGAACCAATGTCTCCCGAATGGAAAGATCATCCGCTGAGCGGCAAGTTCAATGGCTACAGAGAATGCCACGTTAAGGGCGACCTTCTTCAGCTATTATACAAAATTCGTCAAAGCTCAAAGATTGAGATTCTGGTACTGTCGCGTATATGCACACACTCGGAACTTTTCGGGAGATGATTACAATGGAACTACGATTACTGAAATACTTTCTCGAAGCAGCAAACGAACTCAGCGTAACGAGGGCGGCAAAGAGGCTTCACATTCCGCAGCCCTCACTCTCAAAGCAGCTCGGAATACTCGAACACGAAGTCGGCCGGAAATTATACGTCCGCGAAAATTACGGCATTCGTCTCACTAATGACGGCATACTCTTCAGGAAACGCGCTCAGGAAATCATCGACCTTGAAGAAAAGACATTGGCCGAACTCGCAGGAACTGATCAGAACACAATCACTGGGACTGTCTACATCGGCGCAGGCGAGACCGCAGGCGTAAGCTACATAGGCCGCGTACTCAGGGAACTTCGCAGGGAATATTCGGGCATCAACTATAGAATGATTAGCGGGGACTTTGAGGACGTTGCGGAAAAACTCGGAAAAGGCTTAATTGACTTTGGTCTCTTTGTTGGAAAGGCCAATCTCAGCGACTACGATCACATTTCACTCCCTTACGCCGACAGATGGGGCGCAATAGTAAGGGACGATGACGAACTCGCAGAGCGTGAAAGCGTTTCTCCCGATGATCTTCGAGGACGCGAGTTATTGTTCTCACATCAGGCTCACACTCACGGCGAGTTTTCTGAATGGCTGGGCTTCCGTTCCGACGAACTCAACATCACTGGCACTCACAACCTCGCTTACAACGCCTCAATAATGGTTCGCGAAGGACTCGGAATACTCATCACCATTGAGGGCATCGTGAACACTGGAGGTAAAAGCGGCCTCAAGTTCATACCGTTAGAGCCGGAGATTAAGGCCGGATTAGTCCTGGCGTGGAAAAAAGACGCAATACTCTCTAAGGCAGCTCAGAAATTCCGGCAGAACCTCAAAGCATCATTCAGCGAGTCATAGCCCTCAGTGAGTTCAGAACAGCAAGCACCATAACACCAACGTCAGCAAAAACTGCGAGCCTCATTCCAGCAAAGCCCGTTGCACCGAGAAAGAGGCACGCCATCTTCACAGCTATTGAACCGCAAACGTTCTCCCTCACAATTCGCATACACTTTCTGGATATTTTCACGGCCTCAGGTAGCTTCATCAAATCGTCGTCCATTATAACAACATCGGCAGCCTCAATCGCAGCATCGCTTCCAAGTCCTCCCATAGCAATCCCAACGTCGGCACACGCAAGAACAGGCGCGTCGTTTATTCCGTCCCCTACGAACGCACGAACTCCCTCAACGCTCTCAGCCTTCTTAACCTTGTCCGAAGGAAGCAATCCTCCATAGAACTCATTGATTCCGATTGACTTCGCTGTTTCTTCTGCTGACGATTCAGAATCTCCCGTTAGCATTATTACTCGCTCGACACCTTCAGCCTTTAGCATTTCAACCGCTGGCCTCGCGTTCCCCTTCACTCTGTCCGAGATTACAACATGGCCGGAATACCCGCCGTCAACAGAAACATGAACCACCGTCCCCGCCTCACTGATTGGCCTTACGTCAGCACCCGTAACTTCCGACATAAGCCCCGAATTTCCCGCGCATACTTTCAAACCGTTCACCTTTGCCCTTACCCCAAAGCCCGGAATCTCCTCCGCGTCCTCAACGCTGCATGTGTCAGACTCATCTGGATATGCCCGCCTCAATGCGTCGGCTATAGGGTGCGAGGAATAACGCTCAGCATGTGCGGCCATGTGAAGAAGCTCATTCTCCGCCAAAGCCTCAGGATATACCCCTGAAACCTCGAATACTCCCTGCGTCAATGTCCCTGTCTTGTCGAAGATTACAGACTTTATTTCAGCAAGACGCTCGATGAATATTCCGCCTTTCACGAGAATGCCGCGGCTTCCAGCTCTGCCTATTGCCGCGAAGAACGCCAATGGAACGCTCACGACAAGTGCACATGGACAGCTCACAACTAGGAACGTCAAAGCCCTGTATACCCACGCCCTGAAATTTCCGGCGAATATCGGAGGGATTACGGCGAGTGCGAGTGCTGATATGCAGACAACGGGGGTGTAGATTTTTGCGAAACGCGTGATGAATCTCTCGGACTGTGATTTTCCGTCGCCTGAAGATTCTATGAGAGCCAAAATTTTCGAGGCTGTTGACTGCTGGAATGTCTTTGTAGTTTTCACTCTCAGTACTCCCGAAAGATTAACGCTCCCGCTGAGTACTTCGTCGCCCGACTTAACGCTTCGTGGAATACTCTCGCCTGTCAACGCTTTCATGTCGAGTCCTGAATGTCCCTCGATTATTATGCCATCAATCGGAATCTTCTCGCCCGGCTTAACGATGATGATACTTCCCTCTGAGACTGCTGACGGATCAACCCGCTCTGACTTCCCGGCCTCTGTCTCTAAATTCGCGTAATCCGGCCTCAAGTCCATTAACGCCGTAATGCTCTCTCGTGTCCTGTCAGATGCGTAGTCCGAGAAAAGTTCCCCGACCTGGTAGAACATCATTACCGCGCAAGCCTCAGTGTAATCGCCGAGAATTAGCGCGCCTATTGTTGCCGTACCCATGAGGAAGCATTCGCCGAAGATTTCGCCCGACCTTATGCCCTCCCATGCCTCAGCGAGAACATCATAGCCTGCGATTAAATACGGCACGATGTAGAGGCTCGCACTCTCAGCACCATAATACTTCAGCCCCGCAAGAAACACTCCCGCAATTACGATTCGCAAAAGAATTTTCACACGCCCGCTCATGTTTTAACACTCCTAATAATCAAATGATTGTTTGAATGTTTGAATACCGGGGCGGATTATACAGCTTAAATTTTATGAGTCAATATGCAGTGAAGGGCAAGTGATCTTGAACATTGCTTCGATTGTCTTGTGGAGTAATTTTGCTTCGTCGGTGTCATTAAGCGAGTAGTGAATCTCCTGACCCTCACGTTCGCCGATGACGAGTCCGCTCTTTCTTAGGAGCTGAAGATGGTGGGACGCTACGGCCTTGCTCACCCCGATTGCTGCCGCTATGTCAGAGACGCATTCCCTGCTGTGGCACAAGAGCCATAATATTTTGAGCCTCGTACCGTCTCCAAGCTGGGCAAAAACTGAGGCCGCCTGTGAAAATTTCCCTCCTTCCGGCATTTTCTCAAGAACAGAAAATATATTCTTGTCGTGTTTGTGAGGAAGTTCATTCATAGTGCTGGCTCATACTCCTTTCTTTCACACAAAAACAGGGAAGCCCCAATCAATGAAGCTCCCCCTATAGTCAGCAGTAACTTTATTCCTTTATTATCCCAGAAAACGTGTTGACCCTGTGAACGAGTCTCATGACGTTTCCCGAAGCAGGAATGTCGCGCGGAAGGTAGTCTTCCTCATCTTCCTCAACGAAACTGAGGTAAGTTCCGCTTCCCATTGCGAAGGTTGTAGTGCCGCGTTCGGATTTGAATTGTGCGTATATCTCGGCATCATAAGGCTTGCTTTCAGAAGTGTTCACGCTGTCCTTTAGGCTTAGTGTCCTGTATCGCATGAGGTTTCCGCCCGTAAACGCAATGTTTCCGCCCGATATGAACGCGTCATTAACACCCGAAGGATCATACGCGAACACTACCCCTCCTGAATGGTCAGCAGAATCAGGCGAGTCGTTGACGATGATGAATGATTCGCCAGGCTCGAGTTCCTCACTGAAGCCCAAGTTCAATGTTGACTGTACAGCGTCGCTTCCTGTGTTTGCGACGTAGTACCTTGCTCCGTTCATCCCTGAGAGTCTTGCGCCCGTGTAGATCCTGTAGCGTTTGTTCCTCTCGAATGCCGGCGAACTCAGCACAATGACATTCTTAACTTCAGGGTTTATGGGCTTTTCCTCGAAGCTGGATGAGCTTCCTCCGCCGCAGCCTGATATTGCGAAAACCGAAAGCAACATTAACGCAAGATATATTTTCCTCATGATTTCCTCCAAGTCTGAAAATTTATGTATCTATTCTACACTAAAAAAAGAGAGTACCCCCTAAGAGATACTCTCAAATCCCATGTTAGGAGTTAGAGGCTTATTTGATTCCAGCGAAATCGTTGACCCTGTGGACAAGAGGGAACGTGCTTCCTGACGAGTTAATGTTCCTCGTGCCCTCTGTGTCTTCCTCAAATGATGGTGCGCAGAGCGTTAAGGTCGTTGTTTCGTCTACCGTATGGACAAATCCTTCCGCTGGTATCGTGGTGTACACGGTGTATCCCGTAGTGTTGCCTGTGTCGGTCTGAGTGTTGCCGTTATCGGTATTGTTGTCCGTACCGTTGTTGGTGTTGCCGCCGGGATTAGTGTTTCCGCTTGCCGCTGTCCATGTGTATGCGTTCGAGTCATAAATGTACACGCCGTTCTCAGCGTCAATTCCTGCTTCGCCCGCTGAGTTCTGCCTCTGACTTCCAGCAGTGATGTTCAGAGTTCCGCCGTTGAAAGCAACCCAGCCGTTAGAGTCAATGCCGTCGCCGCCTGTTGAGCTTACCGTGAGAGTTCCGCTGTCCATCGTGAAGACCGATACATTGTCCTCGTTCACGTTGATTCCGTCATCGGGTGCTGAGACTGTGATCACTCCGCCGTCAATCAGCATGTGCATCTCGGAGTCGAGTCCTTCGCATGTCGTTGACGTGATGTTGAGCCTTCCTGTTCCCGCAGAACCTCCGCCTATTACCATTGTGCGGCGTGAATGGAATGCTCCGTCGAGCTTGTACATTTTCTGCTGTGCTGAGATGTTGCTCCCGATTTCTGACGCGCTGTACTTCGGCAGGTCGGTGTCGTCGTCAAGTTTCGGGCAAAGCTCAAGTATCCTGTATGTATTTGCGCCGGTGAACGTGTTAGTCGTCCCGTCAGCAATCTCGACAATCGCGCCGACATCGTAGAAACCGTCAGAGCTGAGCATCTTATCGCCGAGAGACTTCCAGAGGTCATTGGCCGTTAGTGTTGACTGGTCATCGTAGCCGTTATCTTCTGCCCACTTGTAGACCTTGTAGAACACAAGCGCAGGTGCAACATCGCAGCTGACTTCAACGCCATTAAGGATCAATGCAACCTGATGCTGTGCCTTTGCTCCGGTCTCAATCCAGATCTGACCGTGCCATGTTCCCGAAATCCTGTACGTTCCGGCTTTTGTGATGTGGAGTACGGGATTGTTGTAAGCATCAGAAGCTGAGTGAGTCATAGTTGACATGGCCGCTATTGTGCTGTCCGTCGCCGTGGCCATCATTGGCATTCTACCTGGTCTGTCATCGCCGGGCATTCCACCACCGCCTGGAGGTGTATTGCCGTTCTGCATCGGGAGCGTCGCGAATATGTACTTGTCCGTGCTGTACGCCGAGCCGTAGGTCGTACCTAATTCCGCAATTGCCGCCGCTACTGATGGTTCCGAAGCGTCATAGTAGACAACGTATTCTGTGTCCTCGTCCTTCTTCGCAGTGTTTGACGTTGAGAAGTTCAGAGTGTTTGGAGTGTAGCGAACATCATGGGCAATATAGAGACCGTTGTTAGTGCTCGTAATTGCGTCTTCGTAGGCGTCCGAGTCAAACTCTGTCGTACCGTTGATGCCGAGCGTCCAGTATTCCGCAGGGTGCTGTGGGTCTGCGTGCCACACGTAATCGTAGCTGGGGACTGTTGAACCGTCTGCCGTTGCCGTTCCGTCCGAGTTCAGAACAACATCAATAGCATCATCGTCATCAAGTTCGACCGATGAGACTGCTATTCCCGCCAATGCTGAACTTAAGATGATGACACAAGCCAGCAAGAAAACGAAAATCCTTCGCATAATATATTAAGATGCCTCCTTATATGATATTAAGAGCAGTTTTCGATGTGGAAAGTATTTTACCGCGTTAATTGGGAAAAAAATACCCCCCGCCAAAGTGAATGACGGGGGGATAATTGTTCTAAACGCTAATCTTCCTTCACCGCTATGATTGGCTCGTAGATGATGCCCGGTTCAAGCCATGCGCTCACAGTTACCGTGTACGTCCCCGGCACCCTCTCAATGGCTTCACCATCTTCGTCGAGGAATACAGCGTTGTCATCGTCGCCCTCATCATCCTCACCATCAGGAAATGAATGCCACACAAGCAACCCGCCCTCTGGTGCGTTCACGTCGAGTGAGACAGTGAAATCATACAGCCCCTCCTCCTCGACCTCAATCGCTGGAAGCACAGCCGCAATCACCTCGTCCGCGTTTGACACTCGCGCAAGCATCTCAGTGGTGAGTTCTCCGCGCTCATGGTATGCCACGCCATTGACGAACTCGGAGCCTTCGGGGTCTTCCGGTTTGGCCGACTGAAGCAACGTTCCTTCAGCGTGAATCGTCATCGTTATGTTGAGCGTCGATTTGTAGGAGGGCTTGTTCGCGTTCGTAACTGTTACCTTGAAGCTGCTGTTCTTAACCTCGCTCGTGGGTGTACCGTAAAGAAGCCCGGTATCCTCATCTATCGTCAGCCCCTGCGGCATGTTACCCGTGTACGACCAAAGAACCTCCACATTCTTCGTCGACAGCTGGAGCTGGTACTCGTACCTCTCGCCTACAACTCCGTCCGGTATCTCGCTTGCCCTCGTCTCAAACTTAGGTTTAACGGCCTTGATGGTCATCTTCATTCCTTTGCCAGCCGTCTGGTCATCGCCCGAACCGTTCTCGACTGTTACCTGAATCTTTCCGCTGAACGATCTCTCAGGCGTTCCCGTTATCGTGCATTCCTCGCCAGTCGCGTTGGTCGTAAAGTCCAATCCTTCAGGCAATTCATCAAAGTCCCACGTAAGAGGCGTTACTCCCGTCGCTTTCAATACCGACTTGTATGCTTCACCCTCTATCCCCTTTTTGAACGAGCCTTTTATCTTGGGCGTTACACCCTTGACATTCAGCGTGAACTCATCTGAGATTTCGACAGCTCCGTTACTCGCGGAAATAGTAAGCTCGAACTCTCCCGCTTCCGTCGGTTTCCCTGAGAACTTGCCCTTGTCGAACTTCACGCCCTCAGGAAGATCGCCCTCAATACTCCAGACTGTCGGCTTCATGTCCCTCACCTTGAGTGTGAAACTGTACTTCTTGTTCCACTTCGCTTCCTTCAAAGCATCGCTCTTGAACGTGGGAGTCTTTGCGATGACTTTCAGGCTGACCTGCTTTGCGGGTGATGATCCTGCGTTGTTCGAGGCGATTACCTTGAACTTGAACGTCATGGCCTTGCTAGTGTCAACCTTACCAGTAACCTCGCCTTCCTCCGTGAGTTCCAAGCCGCCTGGAAGCGACTCTCCATCCGCCAGCTTCCATGTGAGATTTGTACCCTCTGCCTCAAGGAAATAGCTGTAATCCTCGCCCTGATAAGCATCAGGAATCTTTGACGACTTCACTGCGGGAGCACTCGCATTTCCGCCCGCACTGTTCACCTTGAGCGTCAAGTTAGCATAGTCTGTCCCCGCGCTGTTCTTCGCTTTCACGGTGATGTTGTAAGTCCCGGAAGCTGTCGGTGTTCCAGTGAGTACCCCGTCATTCGTGATGCTGAAGCCCTGAAGCGTCTTGAACGTCGCAGTCCACGCTACGTTCCTGCCTTCTGCCTCAAGCGTGAAGCTGTAAGCCTCTCCCACCGTCGCATCTGTAAGCGTATCGGTCGTAATCTTCGGCGGGCTGACTTTGTTGTTCTCCTCTATCGTCAGCGTGTATTCCTTCGTGTCCTTGCCGCCGGAATTTTCAGCAGTTACAACGACCGTGAATGTTCCGCCGGATTTCGGAATGCCCGTCAGCTTGCCTGATGTGTTGGCCGTCAGACCGTCAGGAAGCCCCGTTACAGTCCAGGTTATCGGTGATGTACCTGCGGCGGTGAGTGTAGCGTTATAGATTTCGCCCGCTTTGCCGTTTGTGAGTGATGACGTCGTTATTGCCGGCGGTGTTACAACTTGCTTGGTTGTTCTCACCCTCAGCGTGAACTTTCGAGAATCTTTCCCCGCCATGTTTGCTGCCGTTATAGTGAATGATACCTCGCCAGTCTTGTCGGGGGCTGTGCCGGAAATCGTTGCACTCCCTGCATTGAACGTAAGCCACGATGGAAGCCCCGCTGTGTTCCACGTTATTGGTGTTGTGCCAGTTACCGCAATCGTAACCAAAATTGCATCGCCATACTCAAACACACCTAAATCCTGCGCTGTTGTTATGAGCGGTGCTACATTAGCCGACGTAACTGTCATCGTGAACGTACGCGAAGCACTGCCTGCCGTGTTCGTTGCTGTTACAGAGATGCTGAACGTACCAGCCGTTGAAGACGTCCCTGAAATCAGACCGTTATCGCTGATTGTAAGGCCTGACGGGAGATTGTCTGTCTTCCAAGTGATTGGGGTTGTGCCAGTTGCTTCGAGCTGTATCGACACGCTTTCGCCGACTTTGAACGTCCCGAGATTCTCTGCTGTCATTATGGCCGGGATTACTGCGGGTTCTAACACCGTCAGGGTGAGCGTTTTGTTGTCTGAACCGCCGGGATTTGTCGCTGTTACCTCAACCGTGAACGAGCCTGCTTCTGTCGGTGTACCCGTTATTGCTCCCGTTGACGTGTCAATCGCAAGACCTTCTGGAAGCCCCGTAGCACTCCACGTGATTGGAGTGTCGCCCGATGCCGTGAGTGTTGCAGAATAAGCTGTGCCCTTCGTTGCGTTGTCGAGATATGAAATCGTGATTTCAGGAGCCGCTATGCTTGAAATTGTGAGCGTGAAATTCTTCGTTTCACTGCCGAAATCATTGACCGCTGTCACCATGAGCTTGAATGACCCGCTGACCGTCGGTGTCCCCGAGAATTTCCCGGTGTCAGCAAACTCCAAGCCCTCAGGAAGTTCGCCCTCTATCGTCCACGTGATTGGCTTCTCACCTTTTGCCTCAAACTCTGCCTCGTAAGGCTCGTCAACTTTCCCGGAAGGAAGCGACGATGTTGTGATTGTCGGTGAGCCTGATGTTGCGAGGGTAACGCCCATGTAACGCTTCACGCTGTCCTTGTCGTATTGCGTGTCATACTCGTAGTAGACAGTTACGGGCGAGACATCGAACGTCATTACGCCTGTTCCCTCGTTGTACGATACGGGCTCATGGAGCTTCCCGTCATCGTCTTTGGCGTAAATACTGTTTGCTACGACATTCTTGAGCTTCGCTGACACGTAGTCCTTGAGGTTCACGATGTATGCTGTTTCGGACTGCTTCACTGCCTTGAGGCCGTCGATGTTCTGAGGCGAGCAGATGAAGTCATCTCCCGTTCCGAGACTGGTGTTAGCCGCTGTGTCGAGAAGGGGAAGGCGGTTGTACTGGCTCTGGAAAGTTTCCAGCTTCACATTCTTGCTGATGTCGAGTGCCTGAAGATGATTGTGCTGGCATTTAAGGCTCGTGAGAGATGTGTTGTTGCTGAGGTTGAGCGTGGTAAGCTGGTTCGAGTCGCATTCAAGCCTCTGTAAATCCGTGCAGTTCTTGACGTTGAGGCTGTTGAGATGATTGTTGGAGCAGTATAACTCAACTAGCTTCACGTTCGCGCTGAGGTCAAGGTCGGCCAGCTTGTTATTGCCGCAGTCCAAGTAAACCAAAGTGGGACTTTTGCTGAGGTCGAGTTTCCCAAGCTGATTGTATTGGCAGTGCAACTCTTGCAGGGAGTTTAAGTCGCTCGCGTTGAGTTCGGTCAAATCACAGTTCACGCAGGAGAGTTTGCCAAGAGCAGTGCAGCCGCTTAGGTTGAGTTCTTTGAGCTGCTGGTTTGAGCAGTAGAGAGTACCTAGAGAAGTACACCCGCTTGCGTTGAGGCTCTCCAGAAAACCCTGACGGCCTTCGTTGCTGATACCATCACTGTGATCATAGTAGCAGTACAACTCCTCAAGTGAAGTACAGCCGCTGACGTTGATTTTCTTTGCGCCATAATCGTATCGTATGTAGTTATCGATATGATAATTGTAGCCGACTTTCACGTACTTCAACGATGTCATGCCGCTGAGGTCAAGTTCTGTGAGGTTGTTGACGAGGTAACGATTAGAGTATCTCCAATAACCACTAGAGCTGAAACGCTCAAGCGAGGTGAAGTTCTTTATGCCCTGATAAGAACGTACCCCCCCCCCCTCCCGTTGTTGTTGCGGACATAATCTCCGACATCTATTTCCTTGATATTGAGTATCTCCCTGTTGCTCAGGATTTTGTCTCCGTCCGCATCAAAATTATTGGACAGATAGTTCCTGAACGTTTCATCAGGGAAATTCACCTCATCAAGTGCGACTGCGGAAAATCCCGACGATGCTGACACTGTAACTAGCACACAGGCCAGCAGTAACACGAAAAGTTTTCTCATGGCATTATGCCCCCCTTGTTAAAATTTTCAGGTAAATCCGAAGTGGAAAATATTTTAGCGTACGATTGCCGCAAATTCAATGGACAAAATAAAAGCCCCCCGAACTTTATCGAGGGGGCACTATGTGCTTCACATGTTATTCGTGAATCTTCACCGCGATTATCGGCTCGTAGATTACTCCGGGTTTGAGCCACGCCGAGACCGTTACCGAGTAAGTCTCAGGGACTCTCTCGATGACCTCTCCCTCTTCGTCAAGGAACACTGCATTCTCCTCGTCGTTCTCATCGTTCTCACCGTCAGGGAATGAATGCCATACCAGCCGCCCATTCACAGGAACATTCACATCGAGTGAGACAGTGAAATCGTACAGACCTTCCTCTTCGACTTCCAACGCCGGAAGAATCGCCGCTATCACCTCGTCATTGTGGGCGATTGTTGCGAGAGTTTCCGTCGTGAGTTCACCGCGCTCATAGATGGCCATACCATTCTCGAACTCTGGAGCTTCCGGCTCTTCCGTGTCCGCATCGGCCGCCTTTATCGTGATGTAGAGCGTCTGCGTGCTCTTGTAGGAGGCCTTGTTCACGTTCGACACTGTTATCTTGAGCTTGGCGTTCTTTACTGCTTCCTCTGGAACTCCCGATATAATCCCCGAATCCTCGTCAAGCGTCAGACCCTCCGGCATATCACCAGTGTATGACCACACAACTTCCGCTGTCTCAGGTGAATACTTCAGCTGGCAGAAATACCTCTCACCAACTGTACCGTCGGGAATGTCGTTGATCGTCGTCGTGATTTTTGGCTTCACTGCCTTTATCGTCATCTTCAGCCCCTTGCTGACCGACGTTTCATCATCGCCTGAACCATTCGTTACTGTTACGGTTATCTTGCCGCTGAATGCACCTTCCGGCGTTCCTGTAATTGTGCATTCCTCACCCGTAGCGTTCGTCGTGTAATCCAGTCCGTCAGGCAAATCCTCGAAGTCCCACGTCATTGGCGTGACTCCTGTCGCTTTTAGTACTGACCTGTATGCCTCGCCTTCCGTTCCCTTCTTGAACGATCCCTTGATTTTGGGTGTTATACCTTTCACGTTCAGAGTGAACTCGTCCGAAAGCTCAACTGCCCCGTTGCCCGCCGTAATCGTAAGCTCAAACTCTCCAACCTCCATAGGCTTGCCGGAGAACTTGCCCTTGTCGAACTTCACCCCGTCAGGCAAATCCCCCTCAATGCTCCACACCGTAGGCTTCATGTTCTGGACCTTCAGCGTGAAACTGTACTTCTTGTTCCACTTTGCCTCTTTCAGCGAATCGCTCTTGAATGTCAGAGCCTTCGCCAAGACTTTCAGGGTGATTTGCTTCTTGTGTGAACCTGCTGAGTTCGTCGCTATCACGTTGAACTTGAAGGTTGTCGCCTTGCTAGTGTCAACTTCTCCCGTGATTTCGCCGTTCTCAGTAAGTTCCAATCCCTTCGGAAGCGAATTAGGGTCCTCCAGCTTCCACGTCATCGGTGATGAGCCTTCAGCTTCAAGGAAATAGCTGTAGTCCTCATTCTGATATGCGTCCGGGATTTTCGACGACTTCACCGTTGGGGCGTTCGCGTTTCCGTTGGCACTGTTCACACGAAGCGTTAAATTCGCGTAGTCCGTACCGGCTGTGTTCTTCGCCTTCACCGTGATGTTGTACGTTCCTGAGGCTGTGGGTGTTCCCCTGAGCACTCCGTCCGGCGTGAACGTGAAGCCAGTCAGAGTTTTCCACGTTGCCGTCCACGTTACGTTGCTCCCTTCTGCCTCGAACTGGAATGCGTAGGCCGTCCCTTCCGTTGCATCAGTCATCGTCTCAGTCGTTATCTTCGGAGGGTTGAGCTTGTTCTTCTCAGCTATGGTCAGCGAATATTCCCTCGTGTCATTGCCTGCCGAGTTTTCAGCCGTTACGACAATCGTGAATGTCCCGCTTGCCTTCGGTGAGCCTGTGAGTTTGCCTGAAGTTTCATTCAGAGTGAGACCGTCAGGAAGCCCGCTTGCTGTCCAGGTCAGCGGCGATGTTCCTTTTGCGTCGAGCGTCATGTTGTAGACCGCGCCAGTTTCACCGTCTGGGAGTGAGGCCGTCGTTATCGTTGGGGCTGTTGCCGTTGAGGCATTGGTTTTCACTTTCAGAAGGAATTTACGGGAATCTTTGCCGGCGGAATTTTCGGCCGTTAACGTGAACGAAAACTCTCCAGCTTTCTCAGGCGTTCCGAAAATCATTCCTGTGTCAGCATTCAGCGTCAGCCATGACGGAAGCCCCATCGCATTCCAAGTCAATGGTGATGAGCCAGTTGCCTCGATGAGCTTCGACATGCTGTTCCCAACATTGAATGTACCCAAGTCCTGTGCCGTCGTGATTTTTGGCGCTATCACTGCGTCCTCAAACGTCAGCGTGAATTGACGGCTGTCTGAACCTGCGCTGTTACTGGCTGTTACTGTGAACGTGTACTGCCATGCCGTCATAGCTGTACCGTAAATCAGCCCCGCACTGCTTATGCTCAAACCATCAGGAAGCCCCGCCGCTGTCCATGTGATTGGTGATGTTCCTGTGGCCTTGAGCTGGACCCCAAGCTTGTCGCCTGCCATGAACTTCCCCAAATCTCCCGAACTCGTTATCACTGGCGCTATCACTGAGGGCTTCAACGCGGAAACCTTCATCGTGAACCTTCGTGAGACGCTTCCCGCCGTGTTCGTCGCGCTGACAAGGAAGCTGAATGTCCCGGCTTTCGTCAGTTCACCGGAAATTTCACCCGATGTGCTGAGTGCAAGGCCGTCAGGAAGTGCTCCGTCCGTCTTCAACCAGGTTATCGGTGTCGTCCCTGTAGCTTCAAGATTGACCGAAACGCTGTCGCCAACCGTGAACGTCCCCAAATCCTGCGTCGTCGTTATTACCGGCGCGATTACTGTCGGAGCTGGCTCGGTTATCACGATCTTGTAGGTTCTGGTGTCCTTTCCAGCTGAATTTCCAGCCGTCGCTATCGGAAGGAATGATCCAACCGTTGAGGGTGTTCCCGAAATCAAACCTTCACTGTTCGCGCTCAAGCCGTCGGGAAGCCCCTCAATGTTCCACAGTATCGGTGATGTTCCGTCTGCCGAAAGCTGTGCGGAATATGACTCGCCTTTAACGCCGTCAGGAAGGCCGGTTACCGTGATTGTCGGAGCGATTACTTCGGGTTCGTTCTCGTCCCATTCGCAGATGAATCCCGTTACGCTCGCATTATAGCTTGTGTTGTTCTCGTCATTCCAGCCCCATGAGCCGTCGTACTGGTAGCTGGAAAGCTCAAGGTAACATTCATCGCCCCATGCGTTGTTTGGTTCGCCGCTGTGCCAGTTCGTGAATGAGAATGCCTCGCCTGTTACCCATTCCCACGCGCTCGATGTCGATTTCCTGAAGCCCCCGAGCCAGTATATTCGCCTCTCGTTCTGCGGTACAAGCTTCATAACTTCATCATGCTCGGACTGACTGGTTATCGTCGCCAAATGTCCGCCAAGATTCTCACAGTAAGCCTTAGCTTCCGTCCATGTCATGCTCTCGTTGAAAAGCTGGTAGCGGTGAGTTCCTGACGTTGATGACGTTACGGTCATTGAGAATGTTGACGACGTTAAGCCCGCAGAGTTCGACGCATAGACTGTGAACGTGAACGTCCCTGTAGCCGTGAGAGTTCCCGAGATCAGGCCTGTGCTGCTCATCGTAAGGCCTGTTGGAAGACTTCCGGCCGTTATGCTCCACGTCAATGGGGTCGTGCCGCTTGCCTCAAGCTGAACTGAAACACTGTCGCCCTTCTTGAACGTCCCAAGCCCTGAACCCGTAGTGATTACCGGCGGGGTTGCGAGAGTTCCTGAGGTGTCGATCTCGATGTTGTTGGCAAAAGTCCCGTTGCCGCACTCATAATCCGTGCCGTATGTGAGGGTCTTTGTGTACTTTGCCTGAGTCTTGAGCCTCGAATAGTTTCCCGTTACAACTATCGCGTCCCCCTCGCCCGCTATGAAGCCAACTATTCCGCCAGCATATGCCACCTTTTCAACCGGAAGAGCCTCGACGACTGATGAAGTGTCCTTTCGTCCGACGGAATTGTTCGTTATGTTCAAGCCTGAATCTGAGCGCGCAAATCCCACTATTCCGCCTATGGTTGAGTAATCTCCGGGCTTGGTGCTCACTGTACCGTCGAAGCGGCAGTTGTTGATTGTCCCGCCGGTTATGTGGCCGATGATTCCGCCGACGTAGATGCTCGTGCCATAGTCTGCCTTCACCGTTCCTTCGACATAGAGATTCTCAACCGAGCCATCGCTGACGTATCCGAAGAGTCCGACGTATGACAGCGTTGAGTTCGAGATGTTGAGGGTTACAGTGTGGCCGTTGCCGTTGAAGTAGCCACTGAATGGGGTACGGCTGTTTGTGCCGATTGGTGCCCAGTCAGTGTAGCCTGAGATGTCGAGGTCAGCCGTGAGTTTGAAGTATTTTCCCGACGCTACTGAGCCGCTGTTTACATCATCACGGAGTTTCATGAGAGTTTCAACCGAGTCTATCTCCCAAGCATCATTCTCGCTGTCGCCATGCTCGCCCTCGCCGTACTTCTTCGACGATGAGCCGTCCGAAACCGGGACTTCAACGTTGTTGTAGAAAGTACCGTTGCCGTAATACCTTCTTCCGCATGTAAGGGTCTCCGTGTATTCGGCACTTGTTGCGGCTCTGGTGTAGTTCCCTGTAACCGTTGTAGAACTGTCAGCGTCATCAATGTAGCTGATAATTCCTCCTGCATAAGTGGTCTTGTAACCCGAAATGCTCTCACTTGAACCGCCCTGAACTTTTATGACTGTTGAAGCGTCATTCTTTCCGACCGAGCAGTTCGTTATGGAAACGACCTCATTGAGAGCGACTGCAACTATACCGCCTGCATGGAACCAATGGCCTGCATCGTCCGTTGCCGATATGGTTATGCTGCCGTCAAAGCTGCAGTTTTCGACCGAGCCGCCCTTGATGGTTGAGATTACACCGCCGGCTCTGACATCCGAATCTGATGTAACGCTGATATTTCCCTCGACTGAGAGATTCTTCACCGTTCCGCCTATGACGTACCCGAAGACTCCAACGATATACTCAGACTTTCTGAGGTTGATTTTGATGGTATGTCCGCCGCCGTCAAAGTGCCCCCTGAAGTTGCTGTCGCTGAAGCTGTTGCCGATTGCGACCCAGTCAGTCTCGCCTGTGAGGTCAATATCGGCTGTCAGCTTGTAGTATTTCCCTTCGCTTTCTGCGCCGTCATTGATGTTGTCCCTGAATTTCTTCAGAGTTTCGAGCGAGTCAATCTCCCAAGCATCGTCCTCACTGTCGCCATGACCTTCCGAGCCGTACTTCCTTGATGTTGAGCCTGACGCGATAACGAGAGTGAGTGTCTTCGTTGCATCACCGCCGGAATTGCTGGCCTTCACCGTGAATGTGTACGTTCCTGCCGCCGCCGGAGTTCCTGAGATCACGCCTGAGCTTGAGAGAGTGAGACCGCTGGGGAGAGAGCCTGAGTAGACGCTCCATGTTATTGGAGATGTACCGGTTGCCGCGAGAGTGGCCGAATACGATTGACCTGCTGTTGCGTTGGAGAGTGTTGACGTTGTGATAGTTGGTGCTGTGATTGTCGGTTCGGGGTCCGGGTAATCCTCAGGGTCATACTCTTTGTTGTCGTAGACTAGGATTTTGTTCTGGTAAATGTAGCCGTAAGATTTATCCAGATTCCCGTAAGTAAGGCTGTCAGTGTGTCCGGCCTGAGTCTTGAGGCGGGAGTAATTGCCTGTTATTGTTACCCCGTCAGAAGAGTCTTCGTTGTATACCCTGACCTTGCCGATAATCCCTCCTGCGTAGGTGTTCGGGTTATCGCTGATGCTGAACAGTGCCTTTACGGCCGTCGACGCGTCATTCCTGCCAGCGGAGTTGTTGGTTATCGTCGAGTTCGTTCCCAAACCCGAAGACACATAGCCCGCAATCCCTCCGGCATATTGGTAATCATTCCTGTTTGCGCCTGAAAGATTGACTTTCCCGTCGAAGTTGCAGCTGTCAATCGTACCCCTTGAGACACAAGCGACAATTCCGCCCGCGCAAATGGAGATCGACTTATTGACTGTAGCGAGCCTTACGCTTCCAGTGACGGAAAGGTTGCAGATTTCCCCGCCGTAGATGTAGCCAAAGAGTCCGGCATATTCCTCATCAGAGCGTGCGATCTTCACCGTGATTGTGTGGCCGTTGCCATCAAAATGCCCCCTGAATGGGTAGGTACTGCTGAGGCCGATGGGAACCCAGTCCGTGTAGCTGGTGATGTCGAGGTCTTCAGTGAGCTTGTAGTAACGCCCCATGCTGATTGTCCCGTCATTGATGTCGTCTCTGGCTTTGATGAGGGTTGCAACCGAGTTAATCTCCCATGCCGAGTCCTCATCGTAACCCTCAGTCTCATAGCCAGCCTCGCCGTAAAACATTGCCGAAGCTCCTGCCGCTGACCATGCCATTAAGACGATTGCCAGCATGAACGCAATGA
>CALGGR010000295.1 GCA_937915755.1 uncultured Fretibacterium sp.
TCACATATAAATACTCTGTTACAGAGGTTATGTTAATTGTGAAGACAGGTTCTGATATGCACGAAAGCCCGTATATGTTGAAAAGAGCAGGGGTATGAAGTTCACAGGTCTGAAGTCCTTATACTCAAAGTGCGAAGCTCAGAAACGCCGAAGAACGGGAACTGTCTTGCTCCCACAACATCCCAGATAAGAACCCCCGCGAAGGGGGGTTATTCATCATCCTCCTCGATCCCCACGTGCCATCCATCGAGAGGCACTTCATTCTCATAGTATTCCGCTATCTCAACTGCCCTTTTTTCAGTCAAGTTACGATACAAAAGTTTCCACATCCCGTTTCGCATAAGCACAACTCTATACTTCATTGGTTGTCTTCTCCTTTCGGTTTGTTGGGGTTTTCCTTCCCTGTTGTCGAAGGTTATCTTAAGCCTGAGTTCGAAATTGTTGATGCGTGATAACGCCGGTCTATTCAACCCGTGATCTGCGCTGGGTTTTTCCCGCCATACTAGCTATCACCTTATTCAAATTCAACGCTAACATGCCCCTAGAAAGGAAGGGATTCCCAATGAAAAAAACACAGGGATTCACTCGATACACAATGGTTTCATCCGACATTTTCGTAACTGTCACTCACTTCGGTGTGACTTTCTCAACAAGCGCAGTCAATGCCTTGAATTGCTCGATGGTCAATGTCTATTTTAATATAGACAAAAAACAAATGGCTATCAAGGCCGATGCGAACGGCGACTGGAAATTCATCCCCAGCAAACAAAATGGCTATGTCCGATGGAATGTCAAACATCTAATCAACAAAATTCAGACTTTTGTTGATACAGAAGGCAAACGATTCATCGGTCGATATGACCGCGATGAAAACGCAATAATTTTCGACTTCAACGTCTCGGCTCCGACAAGAAAAAGATAGCCCCTGACAAAGCGAAGATAACTCCGACAAAGCGAAGATAGCCCCCACTGGGGGCTATTTCAATTTTACAGGTCTTTGATGGCTTCGCAGGTCTTTGATGGCTTCGCAGGTCTTTGATGGCTTCGCAGGTCTTGATAGCTATCGCGGGGGTTGATAACTATTGCAGGTCTTTGATAACTATTGCAGGGGTTGATGGCTCTTATAGACCTACTTCGGTGCTTTCACAGGGTAGACCACAACGTCGTCTTCATTAAACTTTGCGCAGTCCGCATTGATATACATAGGAGCCAGCCACTTCAGGATCAGCTTCTGATCTTCTTTTGGCCCCACCCAAAAATGGTGCCAGTGTCCGCGTCTTGAGTGGGGTCTTTTAGGACTGCCTAGGCCGGTTCCTACCGCTGTGCCCTGCGCTGCCTTCCTGATAACCGCTCCGATCCTGAGACCAACAGAATATGTGTGTATCTCCTGTTTGGTATCTGCTATATAGGACCGCCGCTTCTTACGATAAGGCTGATCGTCGGTGATGTCTGCATTCTGGGAGACAAGGTAGAGCAGGAGTGTGATAGCCTTAAGCATTTCGGACTGCATAAGGGTTGCTGCTTCCTTCAAAACTGATGCCAGTTCTGGCCCGCTCTTTACACCCGACAGAACCGTCTTCAGCATATCATCCACACATTCTTTTATCGTTCCTCCTGGTATCAAGTGCAAAATCTGCGGAAGAACTCTGTCTGCCATCAGCCACTGTATGCTCAGTTCTGTGTTATCGCGGTTCACGTCATAGTCCACGAAGTAGAAGAAGCCGTCGCGCCCTTCGATCAGGTTCGGGGCTTTTATATAGACCGCAGGATACGGCGGGTGGAGCAGCAACTCAGCAGGAAGAACTTCTGTGTCTTCTATATGCTCGGCTTGTTCGGCCAGCGTGTCCGTCAGGTCTTCGTCAAATCTATAGATGACCTTATTCTGCCGCCACAGCCAGCAGGCTGTCAGGCTCGCTCCTTCCCCTGGTGACATGTTCTCACTCGCAAGGTATGTACATGCTGCGTTTATCGGTAGCTCACAGTAGTCAGGCCAAGGAATATCGGCCTTCTTCAGCTCATCAAGCTGGTCATAGCACCCTGGCAGTCTTTTCGTCCATTGCCGGACTAGATCTAACGGTGTCATAATGATCTCGCTCCCTTCTCTTCTTAAAAGTCCTTCTCTATCTTATAAAGTCCTTGCCTTCTAAGTCAAAACAACATAAAATCTTATCATGGACTATAACAATGTAAATACTTGGCGTTTGGACCAGGATAATAGAAGACGGGCTACGGAGATATTGATCGGTGCTCCTGTGGAAAATGTGCATCACGAGACAGCTTATCGCGATACGCGAGATGCTTCTCATGAAGAAGTTTTAGCTAGAGTCAGAATCGTCGGCGTTGAAAGAACCGCTAAGGAGTACGGGATAAAGCCTAAAGTTATTAGACGATGGCTGAAAAAGGAAGGGTTGAATAATAAGAGTATGAGCAAAGATACTATGAAGAAGACTACACAGGAAGAAAATGTGTCTATCCCACAGGTAACGGCTACAGTTCCGCAAGAAGGTACAAGGCATGCAGATACACAGAAGAACCCCGCAAATATGAAACAGCCTGCTCCGCAAACACAGCCTCTTAAAAAGAGTCAAGACTTCTCGCCGGAGGAGCGCAAGGCTATAGTCGCAAGAGCCAAGGAGATCGGCACACAAAAAGCTGCGGAAGAAGCGGGAACCACTCGCTTCGTTGTCATGAGTTGGGAGAGAAATGATCCAGACTATAAAAAGTTTGTTGGAAGAACTCCCGCAGAGGACACTCCCACAGAGGCCGCTCCAACAAAGACCGATCCAACAAAGACCGATCCCGTAAAGAGTATATCCACAGAAGTTATTCCTGGTTCCAATGGTCTGCCGTCTCGAAAAGAGCATGTGCAGGACTATAGTATTGAAGACCGATTGCTGCTCATCGCTAAGGCCGAAGAAGTAGGAAATGGACCGGTCTCACGAGCGTACGGTTTATCTAGCTATACTATACCAAACTGGAAAAGACCGCTGACGGAAGGCCGCGGTCAGATCGCTGCTCCCAAAAAGTCCGCCGCTAAGAAACCGGCAGTCGAGAAAAAGCCCGCCGAGAAAAAGATCGAGGGGAAGTCTAGGAAGCAGGCAGCGCCGATAGCACTTGGAGCTCATGCGAATCCGGTCGCTCAACAGGTGACTCCAGCAGCCCCAGCAGTTCCCAGCACACCGGCTGCTCCGTCAGAACCAGTCACTCCTGCCGCCCCTGTGCACACTCCTGCACCGGCGGAATCTGTGACCACTGCAATTCCGGCGGTCACCGCGCAAGAGCTTAAAGCCATACCAACAACCCCGACGCAGGAACTTGTCGATCCTGTGCCCTCAACGGCTCCTAGCACATCAGTTACTCCTACAGCGTCAGCGGCTGCCATACACACAGATGTGTCAGCGCCCCAGGGTCAAGCATATGAGCCGCCTGCACCTATGTACACACTACCGTCGGCTCCTGTTGCCCCGACGGCTTCTGACACCATAGAGATGATTCGGTTAAAGGATCGAGTCGCGTCCCTTGAAGAACGTGTCGAAACGCTCAGGAAGGTGATCCTCGAGTTGATCTGAAGCTCCCTTGGTCGGTGTGGCCTTCTGAGCAGAAGCATGGTCAGAAGTAGGAGCGTTGTCCTAAGCCGGAGTATGGTCAGAAAAAGACTAACAATTTAGTCATATAAATCCGCTTGCTATCTGAGTTCAACCACGGTAATATGCTTGCTAACAAAAACAAGGGAGGAAAAACCCATGGTAGAACTATTTGACCAAGCGCTCGACCAAGAACTCGAACTGAAAATTCAGCAACTTCGAATCCGCAACATTCTCAAAATTGTAGCGGAATTTGTGGACGAACTCAAACATCCTGAGGAGTTCGGACTCTCCGACAAGGCTATTTGGTGGGTGGAATTTCAACTCCGAGACCTGCACAATCAACTTCCGCTGTAGCGGAAAATTCCCTCAAGCGATTGGGGGAATTTTTTTTGTCTGGTTATTTTCCGATCCAGTTCTTTCGATCTGGCTCTTCCTGTTCGGCTTTTTTCCGATCTGACCCTTCATTCTGACCCTTCATTTCTTACATTTTCTGACTATTTATTCATTTGACTTAGTGCATTTCTACGGTAGTATTCTTCTTAAATTCAGTGCTGATAAGCACAAGAAAGGACTTGGTAACTATGTTCGGTTATTCTCAGCAACAGTTCGCTCGTATCAAGGCATTCGCTGATATGCAGTTCTTGGAAGACATCAATGATGTCACTGTCCACACTGGGTATATGACTATCAACTCACCATGGATAGATGAATCAGGTCGATTCGAATTTACTGACATCGGAGCAGTCGAGTGCTATGGAGAAGAAGTGGTCAAGGAGTTCTGCGAAAAGGCAGACATTGCTCTGCATGATGAGAAGCGACTTGCGCAACTCAAGGAATGGTCGGAAAGAACAGTGTATCATCCGAAGTATCCTTGGAAAAACCCAGTCGAGGAATTTGATCTGGAATGGTAAAAAAGGAGTCGCAAGACTCCTGCTTCCGATCCGATTCAGGAAAACAAGATTCAGAAAAATAGGGGGAATATGGACGAAAGCCCGGCTGAAAAATCATGAAGAAAAATTGTGGGAGCAGTTTTGCCCCCACACATATTCGCTCATCCACAGTCAAATTCCCCGCGGGGGAATTTTTTTTACATATCTCTCTGCATCACTTCTCTCTGCATCACTTCATCTTGCTGAATATCTCTTTATACCAAACTTCACGATGCTTTCTTTCGAGACTCTCCAGCTCCCTTTTCGCTTCGGCCTCATTATCTAAGGCCTCATCGATCATGAGCGATAGCTCCCCATCCTCAATGCCTATTTTTTTCAGTTCGCGTTCTTTGTCCATCAACGCATCCGTCCTGTTCATCAACTTGTTACACTCATAACAAGCCTTTTCTGCGTTCTTTCGCAGTTCTTGAAGTCTTGCTGACTCCTCCTTACCATACAGTGGCCTCACTGTCAGCTTGTGATACACGCGGTCATACTTCTTCTTCATGATGTTTTTCTCCCTTCTGGTTTTTGTTTGTGCGATTTGTTGGGTTTTCCTTCCCTTGCTGGCGCCTATACTAGCCTGGAACTCGAATCCTGAGATGCGGGGTACGGCGGGATCACTTCCCCCGTGATCTCTGCTGACTTCTTGACTCAGGCTTCCTCCGGTCTCCGCGATCCTGCAAGTTCTCCGCAAACCTGCTCGGAGAAGCCTTGCTCAGAGAAGCCATGCTCGGAGAAGCCTTGCTCAGAAGCATTTGACTGGACAGCAACGAGAAGGAGTCCCATTTGGACTCCTTCTCGATCAGAATTTCTTGACTGGCTTCAATCCGCCCGCTAGGAACACAAGAGAGGCTTAATGCCTCCCTTCAGCACATTCTTCGAGCCATTCGATGAAGTCAGAAATTTCACCACACACAAATGAGTCATTCAAATTCCTGCTCCTATCCACCACTACCACTGCGCAGTCTCCGAGTTCCACTGCTCTCCACCCGTGACTTCGGTCAAAGCCATAATACTGCCATGACTCCAATGCCTTGTCGCTGATGTTCCCCAATTCTGCCAATGTCAATTCCTTGCCGCAAAATTTCATGACTGCTTCTCCCTTCTGTTTTTTTGTGGGTTTTCCTTCCCTTCGTTGGCCCTTATACTAGCCTGGAACTAGAATCCTGAGATGCGGGGTACGGCGGGATAACTACACCCGTGATCTCTGCTGACCTTTTGACTCAGGCTCTCCAGCCTCCATGACTCTGCAAGTTCTCCGCAAACCTGCTCGGAGAAGCCTTGCTCAGAGAAGCATTTGACCAGAGAAGCATTTGACCAGAACACAAAAAAAAGAAGTCCAATGTGGACTTCTGCCGATCGCGATTCAGGAAAAAAAAAACGATTCAAGAAAAAAGTGGGAATGTCTTCCCCCTGAAATTCACATTGCTCGTTCCGCAGTATTCACTTCTAACCAGCGAATAAATTCCGCCTTGTTGGAGAGAATGGTTACCAAAACTCCACCCTCGTCCTCAATGGTTATTTCCCCTGATTCCGACTCCCAAGCCTTCCATCCATCCCAGCCGTACATTGCGCACAATGTCCCTGGTTTTGCCTTTTGAGCGAACTCAAAGTAGTCCCATGATGCCCTTGCCTTGTCACTGATGTTCCCCAATGTTGCCAATGTTAGTTCGTGTTTCATGACTGTTGTTGTCCTTTCGGTTTTTTGTGGGTTGTCCTTCCCTGTTGTTGTTGCGTATAATACCCTGGAACTCGAACTTCGAGATGCGTGGTACGGCCGAACAATTTCCCCCGTGATCTCTGCTGAGTTGTCAGATCGGCACAGAGCAGCACTGGTAGGCATGCTAGGGGAGTTTTCCCCTAGCTTTCAAGCCATTCGATGAAGTCCGAAACGTCTCCGCAAACAAACGAATCATTCAGGTTTCTCTCCATACCAACTACCAGCACTGCCTGGTCTCCGAGTTCAACCGCTCTCCATCCATGACTTCGGTCAAAACCATAGTGCTGCCAGGCACTCAATGCTTTGTCGCTGATTTCTCCCAAGTCCGCCAATGTCAGTTCTTTGCCACTGAATTTCATGACTGTTTCTCCCTTCTCGGTTTTCTAGCTTGTGATACTACCGTAGAACTGAAACAGGTGATAATCGTTATTGCTGAACAATCCACCCCGTAATCTCTGCTGAGTTTGATCCTCCGCAAAAAGCCGCTCTTCAAGAGCGGCCTATCTCATTCATCATGCCACTTCATTCCCCGTGCTTCATAGAGAGGGGTCCAGTGAGCGTCGTAGAAGTCATACCCTGCTCCGTCGATCCCGAAGAAACAACCGAACTCTTCACTCCTGTAGATGCGGAATCCGCATTGAGACATCAGCTTCAGGCCACCCTTCTCTTCAAGCCAGTAGTCGTCCGCTTTATCTTCGAATGACCACATTGTTCCCCACATCGGCAGAGCAGGTTCTTCCGCGTAGGCAGGTTCTTCCGCACAAGTGCTCTCTTCCGCGCAGGCGGCTTCCGCACATGTGACTTCCTGCCAATCTTCAGGCTCCAATTCCCACAATTTCACTATCATTCTGGTCGGTACGGCGTTAAAGCCTCTTACCCAGTCTCGTACCGCTTCTTCTTTCGTCATCGCTTGTTCCTCCTATTAGCAATTTTCTCATTTTGCTGATAACTTCTCGGCAAAATTTTTTCTTGACCATCCGGCTGAACCCGCCTTTGAGCATTCGCCGGAGTGCTCGTCAGACTATCTCTCAGAAAGTACCTCAGCCGCTCGTGTATCCTGGCAATATACTCCTTCGGCAGTTCTTCGGGCTTCTCCAGCCGCTCGCCCTTCTCTACGAGCAGGTCGAAGATCGGCAGAATTTCACGCATCAGTACATACATGCTTCTCGCGTTCTCGCGGACTCGTGTGTACATCTCCCTTGTGAACTCCCGCGTGAACTGCAGGTCCCATTCCGTCAGTTGGTCCAGGGTGAGCCGGTTCGGGGCTTGAGAGCTGGAAAAATTATCTCACGGAACTCGCCGGCGAGAACGACACATTCCGCACAGCATTGACCGCGATTGAGGCGGTCGAGACATTCTGCAAGTTCCTTGAAGGGAAGAATACTGAAGGGAAGAACACTCCTAAAGGAAAGAATACTCCCGCGAAAATTATGGATTCCTTCGACAAGTTCCTGAACACCCCAGGCTTGTGGCTCGAACGCGATGATAATATCTCGGACTATCCGGAGCTTGACGAGTCCATGAGGCTCACTGCAAGCGCGATTGAGACTGTCAGCGAGAAGGTCACAGCTCTCAGAGAGCTTTTGCCGGACTTAGGGAGCGTTAAGGATTACGGCTTGAGGGGTGAAGACGCCTATGACTTCCTAGAGGACTGGTGCAGAAATTCTCATGTCAGAGCGCCGTTACAGCTCTCAAACTCAGTGCAGATATTCGCAGGGACTCCGCCGGTCTTGTCGTCTTTCCCTGTGTGGATAATGTCGGGCGTCACGCAGAAGTCATGGTCTCCGAATGAGAAAGCCTCTCCGCTTCTCGGCAATGAAGAACGAATGAGGCTCAACGAGAACGGAGCATTTCTTCCCAGAACGAAGGAGAAGGCAGAACAGCGAGAGGCGTTATTCCGGCGGCTTATCATGACTGGCGAGAAGCTCACAGTAATATCGCGCCCGCTACTTGATGACGAAGGAAGGCCGGTTTCTGAGTCCCCGTTCATGTCGAAATTCCTCAATGACATGACGGACTGGAAGATGGAGAAGCTGAACTCTGAAGGTCTGAACTCTGAGGGGATAAACATTCTTCTCGGTTCTGATGGATTCACGTTCGAGGGTATTGACCCTGTTGGAATTGATCCTGTTGGAATTGACCCCGTCAATAATACCAAGCGGCATGTTCCGTGCGTTAAGGCTCATGCCAACACTGTGGCTGCGAGCAATATCCAGGAGCTTCTTGAATGCCCATTTCTGTGGTATCAGCATCAGTCAGCTAAACTCTATCAACCTGATTCGGAATTGGTCGCACCCGCTGAATGGGGCAATATGCTGCATAAATACTGGGAGTCCGTCTGGAAGATTTATCGCGAGGATATGACGACACGTTTCACAGAAATTGCAGAGTCAGAATGGAAGAAGCTGATTAAGTCGGATAAAGATGATCAGAATTATGGGAAGTTTCACCAGCTTGTGAATGATCACAGACTAAAACGAAGGCTTGAGGCTCTTGCATTTCGTGCGAATAGGCTTGCAGGAGTTCAGGCCTTTATTCTCGATGCTCTGCACAAGGATTATGAACATGAAGCTATTCTGCTTGAAGACGAGGCACAGCTTCAAAGCAGTTATAAGGATGACGAGCATAAAGGCATAAACTTCACAGGGAAATGCGATAGGATTGAGATACTTCGAGGTCATGACGGCTCGCGGATTGCGTTCATTGCTGACTATAAGGAAGGCCGCATGTCAGCAAAGAGCTACGATTCAGGTATGAAGAACCTCGCGGGAAAGTCGTGGAACACTGGCCCAGAATGTAATAACGACCCCAAGCGCACAGAGTTCAAGCATGGGTTACAGCTTTCTCTTTACGCAGCGATGTTCACAGAGAAATGGGGCTTTGATGTTTCGGGAGCACATATCCTGTCAGGAGTGTATATCTTGGGACATGAAGACGGGAGAGTCTGGGGCTCATTCTCGGCAGGGACTCGGGGAATTTTCGCGGGCTTTGCTCCTGATAATAGTGAAGGGAAGAAGATTGCTCTCGATACCGACATTTCAGGGCGTGTTGACGAAGGAAGATATGCTATGGAGTGTGCTGTGAGAATCCTGAAGACCGGAGAGTTTTACCCCGACTATGATTCTGAGAAGTGCAAGTTCTGGAAGTGCAAGTTCTGTCATATCAAGAGCATTTGCAGGAAAGGCGAGTTCAAGGGTGATATTACTGACGGGGACTAGTTCGTCCCTGTCTTTGTTCATAGGAGTGGGGCGTTTAATAGCTGGGGTTAATAGCTAGAGTAATAGCTAGGGTTAATAACTCGCTAAGGCTGCCCCCTCGCCGACTTTGTTACTCTAACACAGTCGGCAAGGGGCAAAGAAAGCTACATATTTCGATAGTGCACGTAATTCAGCAAAACGCGCAATTCATAATATAGAGAAATTCAATAAAACCTTATGACTACCACTTTGTTGGTAATATAGAATACCTTTTCTAGTTATCCCCCATTAAAAATAATTTGGGCCGGCAACTTTACGTCACCGCCCCCTAGATGTTATAATTCTTATTAGCGAAATTAAAAGATAGGGATGATTATATCATGTATAAGCAGGTAACGAAACTTTTCACATTTTCCATACGCATAAATATAGTTCTAAACTTGGTTCATAGATCATTTATAGCAAACAACGGGGTTCACATTATCAAACCCTAAATATAAATATGGCTCCCATATCCTCACCCTAGCAAAGTTGTGGATAAAAAGGGAGCTTGAGTTTGCGGGCACTCTCATTAGGAGAGAGCGACTTTTCATAGTCTAACACATTTTAGAAATATGAAAAGCCCCCAAAAGAAACTCTCCCAAAAGAAAGTCTTCCCACTCCATTAAAGAGTTCCCGCAAATCTAACCTTGAAAATCGAGTCCCTCAGAGGGATTTATAAGTAACCTAAATTAAGGAGAAAAAAGAAATGCAGCAGAAAAGCATTATGCAACAACACAAAGCAATGCGGGAACACCAAAAGGGAGTGATGGGGAATGGCAATAACCTTTCGTATTCTTGATGAAGCAGTCGCAACAGACCGCGGTTTGCCTGGACCGGCCTTGAGGCTTTACATTCTCATGTTGAGCCTTGTCAACATTAAAACGCGTGAAGGCTCGCTCTATATCAGCCAAATCGCAAAAGAGTACAATCGGTCTGAACGAACCGTTCAGAGGTGGCTCGCCTTTCTTGCCGGTGAGAATCTCATTGAGCGGCATTTCAGGAAGAGCAGGAGCAACCCGCGCTGGAATGAAAAGAGCACGTTCGTAGTTCGCGGCAATGACGCGAAAAGATATGCGGATACTAGGTTTGCGGAGTTGAGCAGTCCAAAAGTGTCACCAGGTGGTGACACTC